>NZ_JAJSOZ010000015.1:0-77792 GCF_021282335.1 Bacillus sp. G16
AATACATTCATTATTATAACAATATTCGTATTCAAACCAAACTAAACAACCAATCACCGATAAACTATCGGCAATTGGCTGTTTAAAAGGTGTTTTGACCCCTGTCTCAAAAACGGGGGTCAGTCCCTCCGCTCCGGGTTTTTCTAATTAATAGCTGTACGTATTATAATCGCTGAAAAGGCCGTCAGCAATCCCAAGCATTAAAAAGATGAAGAATGCGATAATCGCAAGAATGGATACAGCAATGCTCACGATTAAATAAATCCCTTGCATCTTTACAAACTTCGCATAATTCTCCAGCATTAAGTCTTCAGATTGTCCGCTATTGTGTTCAGCCATTTGGCCTGCTTCTTTAGCTGACCGCATCAAAAAGATTCCGGAAATAATTTGCAGTACGCCCGGCACGGCACCGATTAGAAAAAAGAACGCGCCTGACAGCGCGGTAATTGCGCCCATAATAATAAATAAAATGCCTGTTGCTTTTCCCCATTTTGAAATGCTAATGAGGGTTTTGTTCATGGTTTCAGGATTCATGTACACTGGCTCCCCTTTACAAAAAAATACTCACTTTTCTTTTATACACTATTTGTGAGAAGTTTTGTATATAGAAAATAATATTTTAGGGATTGACCCTGACGCAGCGTAATTGTTTACGATAAAAAAGGAGGAGGCGGCAGTTATGAAATACCAAGTCAAACAAGTGGCAGACATAGCGGGCGTCAGCATTCGGACGCTTCATCACTATGACCATATTCAGCTCCTGAATCCTTCAGCGCTTACTGACGCAGGGTATCGTTTATACAGTGATGCAGATCTAGAAAGGCTGCAACAGATTTTATTTTTCAAGGAAATCGGCTTTCGTTTGGAGGATATTAAAGAGATGCTTGATCATCCGAACTTTGACCGGAAAGCGGCACTTCAGTCGCAAAAGGATATATTAATGAAGAAAAAACAAAGAATGGAAGATATGATTCAAACGATTGACAGGACGCTTCAGTCCATCGAGGGAGGAGAACATATGAATAAGAGGGATTTATTTGCGGGATTCAGCATGAAAGACATTGAGGAGCACCAGCAGACATATGCTGATGAAGTCAGAAGGCTGTATGGAAGGAAAATCGCAGAAGAAACAGAGACAAGGACATCTGCATATACGGCAGACGATTGGCGCGTGATCATGGCTGAATTTGATTCGATTTACAGACGAATTGCGGCGAGAATGGAGCACGGGCCTGATGATGCAGAGGTCCAGGCCGCTGTGGGGGCGTTTCGCGACCATATTTGTCAATATCATTACGATTGCACACTCGACATTTTCAGAGGACTTGCGGAAGTGTATATCACTGACGAACGATTTACTCATTCAATTAATCAATATGGAGAAGGCCTTGCCGCTTTTTTGCGGGAGGCGATGATCATTTACTGTGATCATCAGGAAAAACCCCGGCCGTAAAGGCCGGGGTTTTGGCACATCTTATAAGATCGGCGACAACAGCCGCGAGACGGATTCTTTAATTCGAATCCACAAGGAGCGCTGCAGATATTCCTCATAGGTGTATTTTTTGGATACGAGCAAATCTTCTTTAAATGTAGAAACCAGTTTTTTAGCAATGGTGATATCGTAAATAAATGCATTAACCTCAAAATTCAGCCTGAAGCTACGGACATCGATGTTTGCTGTGCCGACTGATGCAATTTCGTCATCCACTACGATGGTTTTCGCGTGAATAAAGCCATTATCGTAAATATAGACAGTGGCTCCGGCTTTCAACAGATCGCCGATGTACGAAAGTGTTGCCCAGTATACAAAGGCATGATCAGGCTTGTTCGGGATCATAATGTTGACGTCAATGCCTGACAGGCACGCGATCCTTAAAGCATCCAGCAGGCTTGCGTCCGGAATAAAATAAGGCGTTTGGATCAAAATGGAACGCTTGGCATTCGAAATCATTTTAATGTAGCCATTTTTAATTTGTTCCCATTCGGAATCCGGTCCGCTCGTGACAATCTGCATCCCGACGTTGCCTTTCGGGCCATAATCAGGAAAGTGATTCGGAATATATGTCAGCGTATGGCGATGGGAAGCTTGGTTCCAGTCAAGGATGAATCGTGTCTGGATGGCGTGCACGGCCGTTCCCTGCAGTCTGATATGCGTATCACGCCAATAACCGAATTTCGGATTAAGCCCGAGATACTCATCTCCGACGTTAAATCCGCCGACATAACCGGTCATTCCGTCTATAATGACAAGCTTTCGGTGGTTCCGGTAATTCAGCCGCAAGTTAATCGGCCTGAGTTTTGAAGGGAAAAAGACCTCCACATGCCCGCCAGCCTCGCGGAGCTCTTTAAAAAACTTTTTTCGCAGCGTTCTGGACCCGAGTTCATCATAAAGCACTCTGACCTGAACGCCTTCTTTCGCTTTTTGGATGAGAGCGTCCCGTAATTTTTTGCCTAATTCATCACCTTTATAAATATAATATTGTAAGTGGATATGATCCTTAGCCTTTGAAATGTCATTCAGCAGCCGCTGAAACTTATCCCGTCCATCTGTGATCACGTCAACTGAATTATCCTCGGTGAACACAGCATGGTTATTCATGATAAGCATATAGATTAAATCTTTGTTATCAAAGGTTGCCCGGTTGTTGAACTGAAATTGCTTGGTTTCTAAATCTTCAAGCTGATGCTTCAGCAGCTTTTCGATGCCGATCTTTTTTCGGTCCTCCCATTGAAACAAATGCTTGCGCCTGAGATTATGGCCGAATAACAAGTATAAAATAAAGCCTAAAACGGGAATAAAGAAAAGAACAAGCAGCCACGCCCAAGATGCGCTGGCATCACGCCGTTCTTTGAAAATGACAATGATGGCCAAAAGAATATTCAAAATGAAAAAAAGTGATAAAAGGATGGAAGAAATACTCACTTTGTAACCCCGCTCATTCATATTTATCAAGAAGATTGCCATTAGTATTCCATGAATAACAGCGATCTGATTCCCATTACAAATTATAACACTCACATTTTAAAAGAATAAAGAGCGGCGAACCAGATTCTTCGTGAAAAATACGGGCAGATTTCTTTAAAACCAGCTTGCACCTGCGTTAAAATAAGCACATATGATAACGTTCGTGAAGCCTTGCAACATCAAATAAAGGGGGAGGATTACAATGAACTTTTACAGAGTCGAACAAATGCCGGGGTTCATTAAAACAGAAATGCAAAAAATCCAAAAGGCCGTACAGCCTTTCATGAAAAAAACTGTCATGTACCGTTTTCTTGCTTTTCCGCTTGCTGCATTCTCTCTCTTTAATTTGGCTGCTTTTCTATTTCACGCTTCTGCTGACAGGGAGTCCCTGATCAGCGCAGGCATATTTGCGCTTCTGGCAGCGCTCGGCCTGGCATTTTTCAAAGAAGCAGGCTATCAGCATAAACAAATCCAAAAAACGGTTCACATCTATATGCTGAACAGGATCAAAAAGAGCGAAATCCTTTCAGAAGAGCGGAAAGACTCCTATACGCGCCAGATTAAGGAAGAACCGTTTGCGATGCGGAGTTTTGTGGAATTTTTGACTGAGGAAGACAGACGCAAGAAAATGCAATTTTAAAAAAGAGCTGAACACCAGAACTGCACCCCGATTTGCTGGACAGATCAGGGTGCAGTTTTTTATGGCCTTCTATAGTTCTTTAAAGCGGAGAGGGCGAGTATGTTCACAAAGAGGCGGTATATAAACTATATAGAATCCCATCTCAGCGGTGTTCCTGCTGCAATATGTTTCTTAGCTGTTCTGCCGATAATGACATCATAGAATTTTGGTTCCAACCCATAACCGGGTCGTACGACCTTAATATTGTCTTTTGTGAAAATCTCTCCGGCTTTTATATCTTTTTTTACATAAATAGAGCGGCGGAATTTAAGCGAAGCTTTTTCCTCGTCAGTGGGTCCGTACGTTATCTGTCCTAATGCTTGCCACGCCCTTCCAGTTTCAACGACAAGCTCCTTCAGTTCGGAGGGTTCCAGTGAAAAGGCAGAATCTACGCCGCCATCAGCTCTTGATAAAGTGAAATGTTTCTCAATCACAGTTGCGCCTAGGGCGACACTAGCGACAGCAACTCCTGTTCCCATTGTGTGATCCGATAAGCCGACTTGGCAATTGAATAATTCTTTCATATGAGGAATCGTAGAAATATTGGTGTTTTCCGGTGATGCCGGGTAGGTGCTAGTGCATTTTAGAAGTATTAATTCTTTACAGCCGGCTTCTTTGGCGGCCCTTATTGATTCATCAATTTCTGCTACTGTAGCCATTCCGGTGGAAATGATAATAGGCTTACCAGTAGCAGCAACCTTTTTGATAAGAGGGATATCGGTATTTTCAAATGAAGCGATTTTATATATAGGAACACCCAAGTCCTCCAAAAAGTCGACAGACGATTCATCAAATGGCGTACTCAAAGGGATCATTCCAAGTTCCCGGCATTTATCGAAGATTGGTTTATGCCATTCCCATGGGGTGTACGCTTGTTGATATAATGTATAGAGCGTTCTGCCGGACCAGAGACTATTCTCATCCTCAATTTTAAAATCTTTCGTATTCATATTTAATGTCATCGTGTCAGCGGTATATGTTTGTATTTTCAGAGCATGTGCACCTGCTTTGGCCGCTTCTTCTATAATGTTAAAAGCGCGCTCTAATGATTGATTATGGTTCCCGGACATTTCAGCAATGATAAACGGAGGATGATGCGGCCCGATTTTTCTTCCTTCTATATTGATTTCGTTCATTTTGCACCTCCTTCTAGTTTACAGTAATACCGGCAAAGCAAAGGACTTAGATCAAGTGATTTTTTTCAGATCATCAGTTCATTAAAATTTGTATCAAGGTCTTTTTTATCTATTCCTCTTTCAGCTAATTTCTTCATCACTTTCGGTTTTTCCGCTATCCATTCTTCCTTTAAAAGACCGTATCTGATTACATCAAGATAGTTGTTATTCCTTACGATATGGTTTCGGAAATGACCTTCTTTGCTAAAACCAAGTGATTGGTGATATGACAAGCTTTTTTCGTTATTCGACAGGACTTCTCCGTATACTTTCTCAACCTCTAACTGTTGAAACGCCCATTCTAATGCTAAAAATCCCATGACAGAACCGGAGCCTTTTGGACTCTGGGCCTCTCCGATGTAAAAACCCCAATAGCAATGGTTATTTTTATGGTCAACATCTTTAAAACTCACAAAGCCAGTGTCTGTATGATCAATTGTAAAGATAAAATAATGTTCTGTTTTGGAGGAATTCACATTCTTGAACCATTGCTGATGCTGTTTTTCAGTAATGATTTGGTCGTTATACATTGATTGCCTGATTCTTTCATCGTTCCGCCAACGGAGAACTGTGTCTAAGTCTTTTTCTTTTAATGTCCTAAGGGAGTATTTGAACACAGATTTATCCCTTCCTTACTTTAAAATTTCGAATAAGAGATTTTGGCGCTTATCCATATTTCCTTCTAGAAGCATGCGGGCTTTTTTTGACATTTGTATTAATGACGAGGGGTTATTTATCATTTCGTTAATGGCGGAGGCGATATCGGATTCCTTGACTGATTCTTTAGGCCCCAGATATTGAATAGCACCTAATTGATCGAGCGTTTGAGCGATCAGTTCTTGATTTTCAGCGACGGTGATGACGATGGCTGGAAGGCCAAGAAAGCAGCGCTCCCAAGCGGCAGTTCCGCCCGCACCTATTGCAAGGTCGGCATTGTACATTAATTCTGCAATATGATTCACTTGGCAATGAAAGCTGCAGAAAGCATGTTTTTTGCAAATGGATTCAATTTCATTCTTATGGGTATTGGTATTTCCAATCACGATGTCCAGCTCAATATCATGGGAGGAAAGCTGCTTAAAGGCATTAATGGCCTTTTTCGTTTCATTGGTGGGATCAGTGCCTCCAAAAAAGACAAGAATCTTTTTTACACTTCCATCGCAGTTTTTGTTACTGGGATGAAATGAATAAAATTCGTCTCGCAATAAGACGTATTCCGGTCCTAAAAATTGTTTGCAGCTTTTGGGGACCAAATTGACATAACGGTCTTCATAATGAGGATAAAGATTCTGGTCTAATAAAATATCACAATCATGTAAACGATCAGCCAGGTCATCAACCACCATCATTTTTTTCACATGTTTTTTCACTTTCATCTCCCAATTGATATCAATTGCGTAGTGATCAATGATAAGGAGGGAGATTTCCTTGTTTATGTCTTTAATTGCACTAATGGTTTCAGCTGAGTCGACATGCCAAGGGACACCAAGCCAATCAGAGTGGGGAGTTGCTTTAGGAATGAAAACATTCTTTTTAGGTTCTGAGAGCATAATGAGATCAAACTGCTGATCGCGAATCACCTCAGCTAGATGACCCTGTAAGTTTCGGCAAACAAATGTAATATTAGCTCCCTTTTTACGCAAAGCATTAGCAAGCGTGAGGCACCTCATGACATGACCTGTGCCTATTTCAATTGAAGCATCTGTTCTGAAAAGAATGTTCATAACAGCACCTCATCATCACTTGTATTTGTCATTGTTGTCATTGAAGATTTCTTTTTGTTCTATTCGGGCGTTGAGTAAAGACCACTCCGGAAACGTGTTCAATAATGCTAAAGTATCCTCTAAGCTAAAGTCAGGTTTAGTTGGATATAGTTTTTCAATGATTTTTTTGATTAATAAAAAGTCTTCAGGTGTGTCCACAGTCCATCTATGTTGTTTCTGATTTTCGGTATAGGTGATATTAGCCAATTTGAACCGGCCGGGATTCAGGAAAATAAAGGGTGTCACGTGTTCCCGTTCATGTTCAAGACTGGACTCGGCATGAGCCTTCTCTAACGACGAAGCTGAAAAAACTTCTATGTCCATACCGCGGGGATATGTTCTATTTAAAGTGTTAGACACATAATCATATTGGCCATTTGAATCTAGATAAAATTTAATTACTTTGTCAATGACACGATGATCAATAATAGGGCAGTCAGAGGTTAAGCGGACGATCGTTTCCGCTTTGCTGATTTTTGCAGCTTCGTAATATCTTGATAAGACATCATTTTCTGACCCACAATAATAAGTAAGAGATAATCTCTTACTTAGCTCAACAATTGGTTTATCTATCGCATTTGTCGTTGTGGCGATCACAATATCATCAATAAGTGCCGCTCTTTTTATTCTTTCAATTTGATATTCAAGCAGAGGTTTATTCAGAACTTTTTTTAATACTTTGCCTGGCAATCTGCTGGACCCCATCCGTGCTTGGATAATAGCCGTTACTTTCAACTGATCACCTCCTACGAATAAAAATCTACTACTTTTTTTAATGCTTTGATCACGTCATCTGCATCTTTTTCGTTCATTGATTGAAACAGAGGTAAGGTGATAATTCCTTTATAAAGGTTTTCTGCATTTGGACATAGGCCGGCTTGATAACCTAAACGTTGATAGTAAGGGTGTAAATAAACAGGTATATAGTGAACGTTAACTCCTATATTTTCCTGTTGCATAGCGTTGAAAATATCATCGCGATTTCCTTTTAGCTGATCCAGCTTTAAGTTGATAATATAAAGGTGCCAGCTTGAAGTTGAGGCTGCATCTTGACTTGGGAGATGAATGTGGGAGATGGTTTTTAACTTTTCGTTATAGATCCTGGCAAGATGATTTCGTGTTTCAATAAAATCATCTACTTTTTTCAATTGGCTGATCCCTAATGAAGCTTGGATATCTGTCATCCGATAATTAAAACCAAGGAAGTGCATTTCATAGTACCACGATCCGTGGTCTTGTGATAATTTTTTAGAATCACGGGTTATACCGTGACTGCGGAATTGGAGCAGCTTCTCATAATAAGTTCTATTATTCGTCGTTATCATTCCGCCCTCGCCTGTTGTAATATGTTTAACAGGGTGGAAACTAAACATTGTCATATCACTGATTGAACCGATTTTTTCACCTTTATATGAAGCGCCTAATGCATGTGCACCATCTTCAATGACGATCAAGTTATTGGCTTTTGCGATTTTTTGAATCCGATCGTGATTCACCGGCTGTCCTGTGAAGTCTACTGGTATAATGGCCTTTGTTTTTGGAGTGATCAGCTTTTCGATAGAATCAGGGTCGATATTGTATGTGAGCGGGTCAATATCTGCGAAAACCGGTTTGGCGCCCATGTACAAAATACAATTGGCGCTTGCCGCAAATGTGATGGGTGTAGTAATGACTTCATCTCCCTGTGAAATTCCCGCAGCAAAGCAAGCTGCATGCAAAGCAGCAGTTCCGCTGGAAAATGCAACAGCATAGCTGCTGCCAGCATATTCAGCGACTTTTTGTTCGAATAAGTCAATTGTTGGTCCCGTCGTCAAATAGTCTCCTCGTAAAACATCGACTACCGATTGGATATCTTCTTCATCCAGCCATTGTCTGCCGTATGGAAGATAAGAATCTCTGACGGGCTTACCGCCTGTAATTGCCAATTTATTCTCACTTGTCATATTCAATTCTCCTATTAAATAAGATTCGTGCCCTTAATCCATTCTTCTGTTTTTCTTATTCCTTCCTCCAAACTGACCTGCGGGCTCCAATTAAGGATTTTCTTTGCTTTTTCGTAGTTGCATAACAATTTTGGAATTTCACTTTGAGGATGTATGTGCGCTACATGGCGAATGTTTTGTTTATCGCCTGCGATTAATTCTGCTAAATCATTAATAGAGATATCTCTTCCAAGGCCTGCGTTTATAATTTCACCGTTTGCTTTTTGGGAATAACCAGCCTGCACGACGAAATTAGCACAATCCTCTACATATAAAAGATCACGGGTTTGAGTGCCATCACCATATATATGCAGCTTTTTGCCGTCCAATTTATTTTTTATAAAAATAGCGACTACTCCGCCTTCACCACCTGTTTTCTGGAAAGGCCCATACGTATTAAACGGACGTATAACCACCGCTGGGAGACCATACGCGTGATAATAAGAGAGCACCATGTTTTCAGCCGCGATCTTTGCTCCTGCATAAGGAGAAGCGGGTTTAATAGGATCTGTTTCTTTGATGCCTTCAGCAAATGCAGCTCGGTCGTACACCATACAGGTACTCATAAAAACAACTTTCACATTATGCTTTTTACATAATTCTAAAATGTTAAAAGTACCGATTGTGTCATTTGCAAATGTGGTTTTCGGATCGTCAATGCTGTCTTGTACGTTTATGCTTGCACCCAAATGATAGCAAATGTCAAATTGTTTCAAGAAAAGATCTTCTAATGTGTTTAAATCCTTTATATCTCCATTAATAAACTCGATAAAACCCGGGGCGTTTTTCAGCTCTTCGAGATTTTCTAAACGCCCATTCGATAAATCATCCAGCACCCATACCTGATGACCGTCTTCTAATAACTTTTTCACAACCCATCTGCCAATAAAACCTGCTCCGCCGGTAACGAGAATATTCATGCCCATCTTCCTTCCCAGATTAAATTAGTTTTTGCGATTGTAATAATGTAAGGACTTCTCCTTTTGAAATTTGCTCCTGATCATTTGAACTATAGGTTCCTTCAGCTGCTTTTTTTGCTTGAGTATAATGATTTCTTTTCCCAAATGTTGAAGGGATCACAAACATTTCAGGCAGCTCAAAAGCCATTGTCGATTCATCATGCGTCATAAGTTCTTCATACATTTTTTCTCCGGGCCGCAGCCCGATTTCTTGTATTTCAATTTCATTAATATTCAAATTGTGTTTTTTGCATGTTTCTTCAACAACGACTGACACTAAGTCGCTCAGTGAGATAACCGGCATTTTTAATATGAAAATTTCTCCGCCCTGAGATTCTTTAAGCGCGCTAATTAATAATGACGTCGCCTGATCCAGTGTCATCATAAAGCGGTTCATGTTTAAATCCGTAACAGTCACTTTTTTTTGCTTTAAGATTTGTTCTGTAAACAAGGGAACTACGGAACCCCTTGAACCCATTACATTTCCAAACCGAACACAAGAAAAAACCGTCTCGGCTTTTCCCTTGCTGTACTCTGCTGCGGAAATTAATCTTTCAGCTGTGAGTTTTGTTGCTCCATATGCATTCGTTGGTGATATTGCCTTATCTGAACTTGTAAAAACGACTTTTTTCACGTTTTGGGCAACGGCTGCTTTAATGACATTATTGGTTCCTATAATATTTGTCAGGACCGCTTCATAGGGATTGTATTCGCAAGCGGGAACATGCTTCATGGCAGCAGTATGGAAGACGTAGTCAATGCTGTCCATTGCATTTAACACCCGGTCATAATCTCGCACATCTCCTATTAAAAATCTAATATTTTTTCTGGGCCCGATTTCGTTTTCTAGCATAAATTGTTTATATTCATCCCTGCTGAATATTCGAACAACCTTTGGTTGGTCCTTAAGAATTTGTTTTAGAAGGCTTTTTCCAATCGTACCTGTTCCACCAATTATGAGTATTTTTTTATCTTTGAAAAACACAAGTAACCCACTTCCTTTTTCTTGAATGGATAAAACAATGTCGGTTATTGGAGTATATGCTTGTTAGATAACTCTGTGTTTGCTCTAGCCTATTTGGATTCAACTATTATTTTGTCAATGGTGCGGCAGTAACAGTAGATCCTGTCGGCCGGAGAAAACAGTCTTTCTCTTAAGAATGAAATGGAGAGATTGCAGGGGAGAAACATCCTGATTGGAGAGCGTGTCATGGAGGAATGGCGATAACGCAGAGATACATAATAAAAAGGCATGAGCCTGGTTCATTCAATACCAAACTCATGCCTTTGCTATTTGTGTCTATCTTTTTGAATCTCTATTCGAACACCGGATCATCCTCATAATAGTAAGAATCCGGATCTTCATACGTATTGGTGTTTTCAAAAGCGGCAATGCCGATGATCACCAGCATGAAAATGACTAAAATGATCCCGATCAGGCCAGTGACAATGCTGGATGCTGCGTAAAACAGCTGCATTTTAATAAATTTCCCGTAATTCTCAAGCATTCTTTCGCCAGCAGTGCCGGTAAGATTTCCTTCAGCTTCCGCGGCTGCTTTTGCTGAACGCATCAGAAAGACGCCTGAAATAATCAGCAGTACGCCCGGAATGGCGCCGATCACTGTCATCAAAGCAGACAGAGTGAGCAGCGAGCCCATAATGATCAGCAAAATGCCTGAAATTTTGCCCCACTTGGCAATGTCTGATAGCGACTTGACAGCAGAGGCGCTCAGCTGGCGGCTCTCACTTTCCGCAGGCACAATCTCCTGTTCTGCGGTACTGCTTTCTTCATTATGATGTTCAATCTTGTTTTCATCTTTATCCAGACTAATCATGACAGCTCTCTCCCTAAAATTTTTAAATCGTATCTTTTGCCGTCCATTTCGGCAATGCCGGGGAATAGGCCCCATTCTGCAAACCCGTGCTTTTCAAACAGCTTCAGGCTTGGTTTATTATGTCCGAAAATGAAGGCCATAAGTGAGCGGATTCCAAGATTCGGCGCAATGCGAAGCGCTTCTTGGAGCAAATACGATCCGACGCCTTTGCCGCGGCATGCTTCGTCAATGTATATGCTGACTTCCGCTGTTTTATTATAGGCGGGTCTTCCGTAAAATGTTTCAAAGCTGATCCAGGCAGCAACGTTCCCGTTTTCGTCCTCGGCAACATAGAGCGGACGTGCCTCTGTATGCCCTAAAAACCATTCCATCCGGTCTTCAAGTGTTACCGGCTCGGTATCGGCTGTTACCATTCGAGAAGTAATCGTTGAATTATAAATCGCAACAACTGCCTCCAGATCTTTATGTTCAGCAAGACGCAATGTCATGTTCATAAGTATTTGGCACTCCTCTCAAAAAAAATGACATATTTTCGTATCAGTCTGCGCAAACTACATCTAAAAAAGTTTTTTGTATAGGTGTATATATTTTCAGAAAAGTGTTCAGAATGTTGCTGAGGTGATGAAACAATGAGAGAGGAAGAAAAGAAAACTTCTCAAGTCAAAAAACTTCAGCAGTTTTTTCGTAAACGCTGGGTGTTCCCTGCAATTTACTTAGTCAGTGCGGCCGTCATTTTAACAGCTGTCCTTTGGTATCAATCTGTATCAAATGATGATGTAAAGGATCAGTTGGCTGATAACGGCGGAAACTCCGCATATGACAACAACGACGATGCAGTTGAAGTAGGAAAGTCAATGGAAAATGTCGCAATGCCGGTTGTTGATTCTGAAAACGTTTCTGTTGTGAAAAAGTTCTATGAAACCGATGCCGCAAAAGAAGAGAAAGAAGCAGCACTCGTTACCTATAATAACACGTACAGCCTAAGCAAAGGAATTGACTTAGCTGAGAAAGACGGAAAAGATTTCGATGTTTCTGCTTCTCTGAGCGGTACGGTTGTCAAAGCTGAAAAAGATCCAGTGCTGGGATATGTTGTAGAAGTTGAACATGCCGACGGCTTATCAACTGTATATCAATCTCTTTCTGAAGTAAGTGTTGAGCAAGGTGACAAGGTGAAACAAAACCAAGTGATCGGAAAGTCTGGCAAGAACCTTTACAGCGAAGACAGCGGAAACCACGTGCATTTTGAAATCCGTAAAGACGGAGTCGCTATGAACCCGCTGAACTTTATGGACAAGCCGGTTTCTTCTATTGAAAAAGCAGCAGCTGCTGAAGAAAAAGCTGCAACTGAAGAAACAGAAGAATCCATTCAGCAATCTTCCGAGAAAAAGGATGGATCAACTGAAAAAGGAACAGAAGAAAAATCCGGTGAGAAAAAGGATGATTCAACTGACAAATCTGGTTCCAAAGAAAGCAGCACAACAGAAGACACTGAACAGTCTTAATGAAGAAAACGTCTATCCGTGTGATGGGCGTTTTTTTTGTTACTTTTTGCTTTGTTTCACCGTCTATGTAGTTACACAAAGGCACGTATGTTATAAAGGAGGTTATGGCATGAACCGCCTACTGCTCGCAGTCTGGATCTTTTTTATTCTGCTCTCTGTCTGTACGGAGAGCTTCAGCGGCATGGTCGTATCGCAATCGGTGGCTTTTCATTTTCAGCCGCACCCTGATCTGTCTCAGTTTTTAGACTTGGATTTTACTGAGCTTGCTGTACCTGTAGCGCTTATTCAAAAAATCGGGCACGCGTTTTCCTTCTTTGTGCTTACATATTTGCTGTGGAAACAGCGGGGCAGCATAAAATCAGCTGCAGCCGGCTCGTTTGCGTTTGCTTTTTTCACAGAAGTTCTTCAGCTCTTCTTCAGCAGGAACGGATGTATTCGGGATGTGCTCATCGATACTGTTGGAATTGTATTGTTTTGTGGTTTATATGTGTTGGCGAAGCGGAGAAAACATGAGATGTACGAAAAATTTTAAAGCCGGCTGTCTTGGATTCAGACGCCGGCTTTTGTCTTTTCTAGAAATTTTGATCGGTTGGTTTTTTCGTCAGTTTATTAATGATGGCTTCATAGATTTTCACAATCAATTCGACGAATGGGCGAAGCAGATCTGAAAATCTAAAGAATAGGAACCCGATAATGATGGCGACAACAAGGCTGCCTAATACATCTACCGGATAGTGATGCCCTACCCAAATTCTCGAAAAACCTGTCAAAAGCCCGAAAATAACAAGGGGCCAGCCGATTTTGCGGTTTCTGAAAAGCATCGCAATAGAAATCGCTAACGCACCTGTCGTGTGGTCACTCGGAAATGATGCATCCGCATCATGCGGAATCAGCGTATGCACTGTGTGCGCAACGAACGGGCGCGGTTCGAAATAAACTTGCGTAATCAAAAAGTTGATGACAAGACCCGCAATTCCTGTAAGGCCCGCGTAAAGCACATTTTTTCTGCTTTGCGTGTTCCCGAACAGCCAGATTGCCAATAGGATAAGGGCATAGGCGACAATGGCATATTCTGTTATGAAGACCATAATAGAATCGAGAACCGAATTGTGATGAGATAGTCCATGAATAGCTTTAAAAATTTCGTAATTCAAATAATCACCTTTTACATTTTTAATAATAGACTCATTATACTCATAAAAAGTTTCAAATCAAAAAAGACTTTGCTAAAATGCGTGACGCTTGAAGAGAATTCGAAGGGGAGACAGCGTTTCTGGGGGTTTTTTCTATACGCAAAAAAAAGAGATCCGGAGTTCCGAATCTCTTCTAAACAATTACAGTGCTTCAGGTCCTTCCTCGCCGGTGCGGATGTTGATCGTATTGCTGATTTCATAGACAAATATTTTTCCGTCACCAGGTGATCCTGTTTTCAGGACCCTTTTAGCGGTCTCAGTCACTTGATCAACAGGAACCTTGCTGACCACGATTTCAATTTTTAAACGTTCATATACATTGCTTTCTATTTTTACCCCTCGATAGAGCTCCGTATGTGCTTTTTGAAGGCCGCAGCCGTGAACATTGGAGAAGGTCAGAGAGGTGACCCCGATTTTTCCGAGTTCCTGCTTCAGCTTTTCAAAATTTGCCGGACGCGTTACAATTTCTACCTTGAACATTTGACCGCTCATAGCGTCACTCCTCACATAGAATCTTGATATGCTTTTTCCCCGTGCATCGTTAAGTCAAGCCCAAGTGATTCTTCTTCTTCGGTTGCGCGAAGGGGAAGGAAGAGGCCTACAATTTTAATAATAACGAAAGTGACAATAAATACAAAAACATAAGTGGCGGCGATGGCTACGATTTGTTTCCAGATTAAGCTTGCATCTCCGTAGAATAAGCCGTCCGCACCCGTTGAATTAACAGAGGTTGTCGCGAATAATCCTGTTGCGATTCCGCCCCATGTGCCGCCGATGCCGTGCAGGCCAAAGGCGTCGAGCGCATCATCGTATCCGAATTTCTTTTTAAGTGAGAATACGCCCCAGAAACAAACCGCTCCGCCAATGATGCCGATAATAATGGAAGAGAACGGTGTGACAAATCCGGCAGCCGGCGTAATCGCCACAAGCCCGGCGATTGCGCCGGATACCGCTCCGAGCATCGTCGGTTTTTTGTTAATGATCCATTCTACTAAGATCCAGCCGGCAATCCCAGCTGCTGCGGCAGTGTTTGTGTTGATGAAAGCGTACATGGCCACACCGTCTAAGGTCAGGGCGCTGCCGACGTTAAAACCGAACCAGCCGAACCAAATCAAAGCCCCGCCTAAGAACGTATAAATGAGGTTGTGCGGAGAAGACGCTGTGCCGTCTTTCCGTTTGCCGAGCACAATAGCGAGAACAAGACCTGCCACACCGGAGGAAATATGAACAACGTTGCCGCCGGCGAAATCGAGCGCGCCAAGCTGGCCGATCCAGCCGCCGCCCCATACCCAGTGCGCAACCGGCGTGTAAACCAAAGAAGCCCATAAAACCGAGAATAAAAGAAAAGCGCCGAATCGCATTCGCTCTGCGAAAGCCCCGGAAATAATTGCTGTTGTCAGAACAGCGAACGTCATTTGAAACATCATAAACAATGAGTGGGGAATGGTATCGCTATAATCTCCCGGATCAAATCCAACCCCTTTCAGACCGGCCCACTCCAGTCCGCCAATGATTGAATTGCCTGGTGCGAAGGCAAGTGTATATCCGAACAGCACCCAAACGATGGAAACGATGGCAATGGAAGAGAAACTGTGCATTGCAGTGCTCAGCACATTTTTGCTTTTTACCATTCCTCCATAAAATAACGCTAATCCCGGGGTCATCAGCCACACGAGTAAAGCGCAAAAGAACATAAAAACTGTATCGCCCATTTGCATGTCTCATTCCTCCGTATCTTTCAGAATTATTATATTTCTTCATTATAGAGAAAAAAGAATGATAAAACATTTTCATGTAAGATTTCCTAACATGGTTTTTTAGGGAATGTTATCGAGGGATGTAAAGAATGGAAAACGGCATTTTTTGTGATATAAGACTTTATATCTATAAAAGAAGCTGTCCATATGAGCAGAAAAGAGAATTGACAATTATTAGAATGTTTTATACTGTATTAAGTGTACTAACTCAAATGATACACTAGGGGGAGATGTGTTATGAATAAAGGGGGCAGGCTGAGGAGAGCGGTAAGTAAATCGATTCCGGCGACGTTCCGATTGTTTTTAGCCTTTAATTTTTTCGTGTACGGCCTGGCGAAAGTGGTGATAGGCCAGTTTGGCGAAGTAACGCCTGAAATTGAGGCAGCCGCTGGAAAGGGGTTTACCATTGTGTGGACATTTTTCGGTTATTCTCATGTTTACGAACTGTTTATAGGTTTCGGTGAAATCCTTGCAGCTGTTTTATTACTGATTCCGAGAACATCTGCATTAGGGGCAGTTGTTTTTATGCCGATTATTGTGAACATCGTCTTGATTAACTATTGTTTTAATATTGGTGTGCAGGATCTTAGCACGATATTAATGGTCATGTGTCTCATCCTGCTTTGGGTGGACCGCCGCAAATTCATGGGCATTTTCAGACAGGAGCCGTTAAACGGCGGGCAGGTGATGAAGCGATGACACCTCTTATGATTACAGTGCTTGCCGGTCTGTTCGTATGTACGACCTGTTACTATTACATAAAAGAAAAATCATAAGAAAAGCGCTCCTTCTGAGAATTTCACAACCATACTAAAAGAACTTAGGCAGAGTAAAATAAGCAATGTGAGAAACACTAACAGCATCAGGAGGAGACGTATGATGAATACACTCAACATTGATTTTCAAAAAACAGCATTGGTTATCATTGATTTGCAAAAAGGAATTGTGCCGATAGATCAAAGCGGACAGGTTGTCCCAAATGCGAAAAAGCTCGTAGATGAATTTCGAAAACATAACGGGTTCATCAGCTTTGTGAATGTAGCCTTTCATGACGGAGCGGATGCGCTGAAGCCGCAAACAGATGAGCCTGCGCAGGGAGGTTCAGGGGAAATGCCTGCGGACTGGGCCGAATTTGTTCCGGAAATCGGTGTGCAGGATGGAGATTACACTGTAACAAAACGGCAGTGGGGTGCATTCTTCGGCACGGATTTAGATTTACAGCTGAGGCGCCGCGGCATTGACACGATTGTATTGTGCGGCATCGCGACGAACATCGGGGTGGAAAGCACAGCACGCGAGGCATTCCAGCTTGGCTATCAGCAGATTTTTATTACAGATGCCATGTCCACGTTCAGCCAGGAAGAGCATGAAGCCACACTGCGCTTTATTTTTCCGAGAATCGGTAAATCGCGGACAACGGAAGAAATTCTAGCGCAAGTGAAATGATGATATCGAAAAAAAGCCGTGCTGTTTTTTTAACAGCGGTGGCTTCGGGAACGATGCTGAATCCGCTGAATTCGTCTATGATTTCTCTTGCGCTCCATAGCATCCAGCATGAGTTTCACCTGTCGTTTACAACGGTTTCCTGGCTGATTTCCTCGTTTTACCTGGCGAGTGCCGTGGCTCAGCCTGTAACGGGAAAGCTCGGCGATTTGATCGGGCGGAAACGCTTGTTTTTATTTGGGCTCATTCTTGTTGCGGTTTCTGCCATCGGGGCACCGTTTGCGCCAACATTTATGACATTATTGATCATGCGGCTGTTTCAATCGGTAGGAAGCAGTGCGATTTATCCGTCGGGAGTCGGGCTGATTCGAAGTCATATTCATGAGCGGCAGGCATCAGCCTTGGCTGTGCTCTCTATTTTTGCGTCTGCCATGACGGCGCTCGGGCCGACAGTCGGCGGTTTTTTGATTGTGTGGGGCGGCTGGCCGGCGATCTTTATCGTCAATTTGCCGTTTATTATCCTCAGCTTCTTATTGGGCATGTATATGTTCCCGAAAGATCAGAAAAAAGGGGCAGGAATCAAAACAATTATCCGGCAGCTCGACATTCTTGGCATTGTTTTATTTGCCGGAGGAATCATTTTGCTTCTATCCTTTCTGCTTTCGTTCAGCACGTCGCCGCATGCGGTTGAGGGTGTGCTTGGGATGCTTCTGCTCGGTGCTTTTGTCTGGCGTGAGCTGAAAACGGATAAACCGTTCATTGATGTCCGTCTGTTTAAAACGCAGCGAAACCTGTCAGCCGTATATGTTCAGTTTATTTTACTGAATGTTTTCTTCTATTGTTTATTTTTTGGGCTGCCGAGTTATTTTCAAGACGAAATGCATCTTTCTGTTCAAATGAGCGGTCTGTTTATGCTGTTTATGTCAGGAATGAGCATCGTTGTGTCACCTATTACGGGCAAATGGATCGACCGATCAGGCGTCGTCAAGCCGATCTTTGCGGGCGCGCTTTTGATGACGGCTGGAGCTGTACTCTTAACCATCTTTTTTATCAATGCTCAGGTCATCGGGAAAGGCTTTATACTGTCAATCTTGGGTATAGGGTACGGACTTGGAAATGTCGCGCTGCAGGCAGCAATGCTCAAAACGAGTCCTTCTAACATGGTAGGGACGACTTCAGGGCTGTTTCAAACCTGCCGTTACTTAGGGTCGATTTTGTCTTCGGTGATCCTTGGTCTTCTTTTTGGAAAGGAAATCACGGCAGCCCATTTTGATATGATGGGAATCATCATGATCATAGCGGGCGGAGCGAGCCTGTTTATGGCTGTGAGATTTGCTGCATTAATGAAAACTGCATCATGAGAAAAAGAGACAGACACTGCGTCTGTCTCTTTTTCTTGTTTAGACTGTTCAAATAGAAACGGGAAAATTGTATATCATAGCCAATGTTATTGTCTGACTTTTTAGTTATATTAAGTGACATCGAATGTCAGAAGACTGAACATGTGACGTAAAACAGACAATATTGAAAGGGGAGCCGGCTATGAAATTAAAAGAGAGCCAGCATCAATCCAACAAACTGAGCAATGAAGATCTGCTGCCTTTAGGACAGGAAAAACGGACATGGAAAGCAATGAACTTTGCCTCTATTTGGATGGGATGTATACATAATATACCGACCTACGCGACGGTGGGCGGGTTAATTGCGATCGGTCTTTCGCCTTGGCAGGTGCTGGCGATCATAATTACGGCATCGCTTATCTTGTTTGGTGCTCTGGCCTTAAACGGCCATGCAGGGACAAAATACGGGCTGCCGTTTCCTGTGATCATCCGGGCTTCTTACGGAATATATGGCGCGAATATCCCTGCGCTTCTAAGGGCGTTTACAGCGATCATGTGGCTTGGCATTCAGACCTTTGCGGGAAGCACGGCGCTGAACATTTTGCTTTTGAATATATGGCCGGGCTGGGGAGAAATTGGCGGCGGGTGGAACATTCTCGGCATTCACTTGTCAGGTTTGCTTTCTTTTGTATTCTTTTGGGCCATTCATTTACTCGTATTGCATCATGGCATGGAATCGATTAAGCGTTTTGAGGTGTGGGCAGGTCCTTTAGTGTATGTCGTCTTTGGCGGCATGGTATGGTGGGCCGTCGATATTGCCGGAGGGTTGGGGCCAATTTATTCTCAGCCAGGAAAGTTCCATACATTTTCAGAAACATTCTGGCCGTTTGCTGCCGGGGTTACCGGTATCATCGGCATCTGGGCGACATTGATCTTAAATATCCCTGATTTCACACGGTTTGCTGAAACGCAAAAAGAGCAAATCAAAGGGCAATTTTACGGTTTGCCGGGAACCTTCGCGCTGTTTGCGTTTGCCAGTATTACCGTGACTTCCGGATCGCAGGTCGCTTTCGGCGAGCCGATTTGGGATGTTGTCGATATTTTGGCGAGGTTTGATAACCCTTATATCATCGTATTGTCCGTGATTACGCTCTGCATCGCCACGATCTCTGTAAACGTCGCCGCGAACATCGTATCGCCGGCTTATGATATAGCGAATGCCCTGCCGAAATATATCAATTTCAAACGCGGCAGTTTTATCACTGCGTTGCTCGCTTTATTTACGGTTCCGTGGAAGCTGATGGAGAGCGCGACAAGCGTATATGCGTTTCTCGGCTTAATTGGAGGCATGCTTGGTCCGGTGGCAGGCGTGATGATGGCTGATTACTTTATCATTCGCAAACGGGAGCTCTCGGTAGATGACCTGTATTCCGAAACAGGGCGTTATGTGTATTTTAAAGGCTATAATTACCGTGCATTTGCAGCCACGATTTTGGGTGCGCTGGTCTCGCTGATTGGCATGTATGTTCCTGCATTGAAAAGCTTATACGATATTTCCTGGTTTGTCGGTGTGCTGATTTCATTTCTTTTCTATATTGTTCTGATGCGTGTTCACCCTCCGGCTTCATCGGTGATTGAGACGTTTGAATCTGAGCAGGTTCGTCAGGCTGAATAAGATCTATCTCACGGTATATTTTCATATTTTTGAAATGGTTTTCCATAAATAGAACATTTATAATTGTTTTAGACATCTATTCTAAAACGAAATGGGAATCGAATATGAGAAAATGGTATTTTATTCTTTTGGCAGGTGTGTTAACGTCCGTCATCCTTGCCTTTGTTTTTGATAAGACAAAAGCGAATGAGGAAGAGCAAGGGAACTGCATCTATGTTTCGCCAGAGGGCAGTGATCAAAATGAAGGCACGAAAGATAAGCCGTTTCGTACACTGGCACATGCTTCAGAGGAGGCTGCCGCCGGCACAACCGTCATGATTCGGGAAGGCACGTATCATGAAACCCTTGAGGTAAAGCACAGCGGTACGGACGGAAAGCCTATCACGTTCCGAAACTATGAAAATGAAAAAGTCGTGATTAGCGGAGGATCCGTTGCGGACGCAGAATATGAGACACCGCTCATTCATATTCACGATAAACATGACATTGCCATCAGCGGTTTAACGATTCAAAATCTTACTGTTTCATCTGAGGAAGCAACTGCTATGGGGATTTATGTATCAGGCTCCAGCAGTCATATTGCCATTAAGAACAATCATGTCCGGGATATAAAGACAACAGCAGATGAAGGAAATGCCCACGGAATCGCAGTCTATGGAACTGGCAGCATGAAAGACATTCAAATCAAGGACAATACGGTTGAGAATCTGACGCTTGGAGCAAGTGAAGCGGTTGTGCTAAACGGAAATATTGACGGCTTCACCGTTGCGGGCAATGTGGTCCGCAACAATAACAACATCGGGATTGACCTTATCGGTTATGAGGGAACCGCGGACAAAAATGATTACGTGCGAAATGGAGTCGTAGAAAACAATACGATTTATCAAAACTCGACTTACGGAAACCCTGCTTATGGAGATGATTACTCAGCAGGCGGGATTTATGTCGATGGCGGACACAGCATCGAGATTAAGAAAAACACAGTTTACGATAACGATATTGGGATTGAAGCAACGTCTGAACACAAAGGGAAATATGCAAATGATATTCAGATAACAGACAACAAAGTATACAACAATGCCTACACCGGTATTTCAATCGGAGGATACGACAAAAAGCGGGGCGGCACCAGCAATTCTCTGATTGCACACAACATTATGTACCGGAATGACACAAAGGGGCTGTATGGCGGACAGCTGCTGTTGCAGTACGATACGAAAAACAACACAATCGAAAAGAATATTTTGACGGCCAGTGATTCCAGATTATTTATCGGAAACGATTTTACTGCAAATGAAGGCAATACAGTCAACCATAACGTGTACCATAAGGAAGCGGATCAAGACGGTATATGGATGTGGAAAAAGAATGAATACGATTCATTTTCGTCGTATCGAAAAGCAACAAATAACGATCAGCAATCCATTTATGCCGATCCGATGTATCGTGATGAAGATTCCTATGACTTTACGTTAGATCCTGATTCACCTGCGCGGCCTGTCATTGAATAATTGCCATAAGCGGCGTTCTCTAAGAGAGCGCCGTTTTTTAAATGAAAAAAAGACTGCCGGCAAATCCCGACAGTCTAAAATTTATTCTGCAATAGACACTTTTCCTTCAGCCTCAGCAGGTTTTTTCTGGCTCCACGCATAGAGAAGCAGAGCAATCAGAACGAACAGCCCCGCTGATAAATAAATGGCAGAGAAGCCGGCAGATGCTACAAACAATCCGAATACATACGACCCTACAGCAATTCCGCTGTCAAAGAAGGTAAAGAACGTTGCCGTCGCAAAACCTGAGCGGTGAGCCGGAGATTTCTGGATCGCCAATGTTTGCATGCAAGGAACGATTGATCCGTATCCGAGACCGATAACCGCTCCTGAAAGCAGAAGCATCAAGCCGCTATGTGTGAAGGACAGCATGCAGAGCCCCACTGAGAAAATCAAGATTGATGGGTAAATGACAATGCCCGGTCCGACTTTGTCGAACAATTTTCCTGTGAATGGGCGTGCAATCATCATTGTCACCGCAAAGCAAACAAAGAAATATCCGCTAATATTCGAAAGATCAACTGATTTGGCGAATACAGACAAATACGCTGTGACAGTTGAATAACAGAAAGAAATAAATAAACCGACCGTCGCAATCTTAAGTGCGCCTTTTTCAAACATATCCGAGAACGAAAAACGAAATACAGTTGTGCCGCTGTCTTGGTTTTGAGGCACCTTTATCAAGAACGAAACAAGTAAGCCTGCAACCATAAACAGCGCAAAGGCTGTAAAGAATACAGAGAAGCTTACGACCTTCATCAAATTCAGTCCAAGGAAAGGCCCGATTGCCATGGCGAGGTTCATAGACATGGCAAAGTATCCAAGCCCTTCACCGCGGCGTTTGGCTGGAATAATGTCCGCTGCAATTGCACCTGTTACAGTCGTTAAAATGCTGAACCAAATCCCTTGGAAGAACCGCAAGCCGAGCAATAAGTATAAATTATGAATCGGCATATACAGAAAAGATGAAAGGGCGAATAAAGCCATTGATACAATCGCCATTCTTTTCTTGCCGAAACGCTCAACGATGGCTCCGGAGAAAGGCCGTGTAATGATTGCTGACAGAAGGAACAGGCTGATTAAAAGCCCGCCTTGTGATTCTGTGCCGCCAAGCTCTTGAAGCGTATAGATCGGCAGTACAGTTAAAAATGTATAAAAGAACACAAACACAAATAAATTGACAAGCAGGACCATAATAAAATCCTTGGTCCATATCGCATCCGCTTTTTTCAAATGTATGTCACTTCCTTATTTTCATTGTTGTAAAAACATGCGAAATAAATGAGAAAAAGCTTCCTTATCTTCATCCCGGAAATCTGCAAGCAGTTCTTCCTCGAATTTCAGCATTTTCACATTGATTTCTTCGTATTTTTTCTCGGCTTCTTTTGTGAGGACAACAAGTTTTTCCCGTTTGTCTTCACCTTGCCGTCTCTGAACCCAGCCGTTTTCCTCCAGGCGTTTGATCGTCCGTGTTACAGTCGGCGCTTCCACATTTAAATAGGACCAAATCTCTTTTTGAGTCATTGGTCCGATCGTACGCAAACAATATAAAACTGACCATTGAGATGAATAAAGGCCGAATGGCTCCAGCTGTTCATTGGCTTTCTTGGCAATCAGGCGGGCGCTTTGGTTGATTTGATGAATGAGGTGTCTGTTGACGTAGGTCATTTCGGTCTCCTTCTAAAAAACTTACCTAAGTAACTAATTGCTTTTTTTATTTTACAGGAGCGCTGAATGGATGTAAAGATAAAAATTTAGTGACGCGAAATAGTTTGCCGAAGCTGAAAAAGTTCGTTTCACCCCTTGTCCTTATTGAGTTTTTAGCATATTCCCAAAAGAATGCTAATACACTGTTACAAACCTAACAAAGAGAGTGTTTGAGGTGAGGGATCGTGGGCACATTTCACAAACTTACTTTTAAAACCATACAACGAAGAAGCGGCATAATGAATGACTCTTTACAGAATACGGATCTCATTTCACACTTCTCACATCCATTTTAGGGAGGTCGAGTGGTGTGCACGATTACATCAAAGAGCGAACAATCAAGATAGGGAAGTACATCGTGGAGACAAAGAAAACCGTTCGTGTCATTGCGAAGGAATTTGGTGTTTCCAAAAGTACAGTACACAAGGATTTAACAGAGCGTCTGCCTGAAATTAACCCTGACTTGGCAAACGAAGTGAAAGAAATACTCGATTATCATAAATCTATCAGGCATTTAAGAGGAGGAGAAGCGACAAAACTCAAATATAAAAAAGATGAAATTCTCGAAGGAGAGCCTGTTCAGCAATCATAATCACCTGCTATCATCAGCTGGCATTGTCTTCTTGAAATCGTTCATAAAACATCCGCAAAAAATTGTAAAGAACTTAATGCGCTTCCAACTTTTTTTCTATATTTTATGATAATATATATAATTAGGGCACAATGTGGATATTTACTGTGAAACAGATTTTCAAGGAGGATATAAATAGATGTTTGCAAGGGATATTGGTATTGACCTCGGTACTGCAAATGTACTGATCCATGTTAAAGGTAAAGGAATTGTTCTGAATGAACCTTCCGTAGTAGCACTTGATAAAAACAGCGGCAAAGTGCTGGCGGTTGGCGAAGAGGCAAGACGAATGGTTGGACGTACACCTGGGAATATTGTTGCGATTCGCCCGCTGAAAGACGGAGTTATTGCTGATTTTGAAGTAACAGAAGCAATGCTGAAGCATTTTATTAACAAGCTGAATGTAAAAGGCCTGTTCTCAAAACCGCGCATGCTCATTTGCTGCCCGACGAATATTACATCCGTTGAGCAAAAAGCAATCAAAGAAGCTGCAGAAAAAAGCGGCGGTAAACATGTATACCTTGAAGAAGAACCTAAAGTTGCCGCTATCGGCGCGGGTATGGAAATATTCCAGCCAAGCGGTAACATGGTTGTAGACATCGGAGGCGGGACGACGGATATCGCGGTTATTTCAATGGGCGATATTGTCACCTCCTCTTCTATTAAAATGGCTGGGGACAAGTTTGACATGGAAATCTTAAATTACATCAAACGCGAGTACAAGCTGCTGATCGGCGAACGTACTGCGGAAGATATTAAGATTAAAGTCGCAACGGTTTTCCCAGACGCACGTCACGAAGAAATTTCCATTCGTGGACGGGACATGGTTTCCGGTCTTCCGAGAACAATTACAGTAAACAGTAAAGAAGTTGAAGAAGCCCTTCGTGAATCTGTCGCTGTTATTGTGCAGGCTGCGAAACAAGTGCTTGAAAGAACACCGCCTGAACTTTCCGCTGATATTATTGACCGCGGCGTTATTATTACTGGCGGAGGCGCACTCTTAAACGGCCTTGACCAGCTGCTTGCTGAAGAGCTGAAGGTACCGGTCCTCGTCGCTGAAAATCCTATGGATTGCGTAGCCATCGGCACAGGTGTCATGCTTGATAATATGGACAAGCTTCCTAAACGCAAACTAAGCTGATTTCACAAACCTCATTCTGAAAAAGAATGGGGTTTTTTTATGAAAAAGCCTTCACGAATGGATAATATATGACGATAATAGGATAAAATACTGATTTTTATCATAGAACGAACGTTCCTATATGACAACTGGAAAAAATGCCATTTTAGAGGTGGGAAATTTGTTAAAAGGATTATATACAGCAACATCCGCAATGATTGCCCAGCAGCGAAGAACGGAAATGCTTTCAAATAATATTGCAAATGCAAATACATCCGGATATAAAGCAGATCAAGGCTCCATGCGCGCGTTCCCTGAGATGCTGCTCAGCAGAATAGAATCAAAATCTCCAGCCGGAACAACGAGGACGGAAGTCGGTTCCGTGAATACCGGTGTGTATATGCAGGAGCTTAAGCCTCTTTTCACACAGGGAAGCCTGAAGTCCACAGATCAGCCTACAGATATCACATTGGTTGAAAATCAAGTTCCGGTTCATGCGGAAACCAATGAAAACGCGGCTCTTTTTTATCCGGTTCAGACAGCGGACGGAATCCGTTATTCAAAAAGCAGCACATTTTCACTAAATGAGAATAATCAGCTTACGATCAACGGAAATCCTATTTTATCAACGGATGGCCAGCCAATCACTGTGGATAATGAAAATTTTACTGTATCTGAAAACGGTACTGTGACAACGAACGGACAGACAGCCGGCCAGATTGATGTCAGAATGGCGGAGGATGTCCGCAACCTGAAACGGGACGGAAATAACTTGTACAGCACCGCGGACGGCAATGATCTGCCAAGCGCAGCTGATAATAACCAGGTATCCTATTCATTAAAACAAGGCGTCTCTGAGCTTTCAAACGTGGATGTGACAAGCGCCTATACAGAAATGACTGAAGCGTACAGATCGTTTGAGGCCAATCAGAAGGTTATTCAAGCTTACGATAAAAGTATGGATAAAGCAGCTAATGAAATCGGAAAAATCTAAGATAACGGAAGAAAAAACGGGGGACATCAACTATGCTCAGGTCAATGCTAACGGCATCAACAACCTTAAACCAGCTGCAGCAGCAGATTGACACAATCAGCAGCAACCTTTCAAACAGCAACACAACCGGCTATAAGGCAAAAGATACGAATTTTTCTGAGCTAGTCAGACAGCAATTCGATCAGGTTGATGAAAAAAATGAGGAAGTGGCAAAAGCCCGAAAAACGCCGCCCGGCTTGCGCCTCGGCGTCGGAGCGATGATGAATTCACGCCTTGTATCTGATCAAGGAAGCATTCAGAAGACGGATCGCGATCTGGATATCGCGTTTACGTCTCCATACCAATATCTTCAGGTGAACGTGAATGGAAACCGGCAGTATACGAGAGACGGAGCGCTGTACTTAACGCCGTCAGCTGCGAATGCCAACCAGCTTCAGCTCGTTACTGGTAATGGAAATCCGGTGCTTGATGAAAACGGAAATACAGTCAACATCGACAGCTCAATGAAGAATATCACCATCAATAAAAACGGCACCTTAACCGCATCTGACGGAAACGCAGTCCAGCGGTTTAATCTCGGGGTTGTCCAAGTGAATAACCCTCAAGAGCTGAAATCGGAAGGGAATAACCTTTTCTCTATTGATAATGCGGCAGCTTTTGAAGAGCTGAATGGCGCGAATAGACAAAACATCGGCATGCAGCAGGGCTCGCTTGAGATGTCTAATGTCGATATTTCTGAACAAATGACAGATTTGATCACGTCCCAGCGTTCATATCAGCTGAACAGCAGAACGATTACAATGGGAGATCAAATGCTCGGTTTAATTAATTCAGTCAGATAAAAAGAAATGGGCGTTTTCAATCAGCCGCGCATGATAAAAAAAGCGGCTTTTTCGAAATCGTCCTTTTTTTTGTAGTATTCCGTGATATCTTCCAAAAGCACCTCTAAATCCACCCACGCTTCAATTTTTTCTAATTCAAGCACATATTCAAGCAGCTGATCATAGGGGTCTTCAACTGATGTGTAGAGCGCTTCAAGCGTTTTTAATTTTAAGTAAATGGTTTGAATGTCTACCTTTTCAGATAATTCTTTCCCTTTTTCCAGGACGGCTTTCGCTTCTGTGACCTTTCCTGTTTTAAAAAGCGCTCTGACAGATTCGTACACACAATGCAGATACGAGACTGGAGAATTCGTTTCAAATTCTTGATTCTTTAATACCTTTTTAAAGTAAAGAAGCGCTTCCTGGTCTTTTTTTTCGGTTGCTTTTAAAAAGCCAAGGTTATAATAAGCGTGGCATAGCAGGTTTTCGTCATGTAATTGCTGGGTTTTCCTAATGATGTCTTTGAAAAGCTGTTCAGCTTTTTCGTAGCGCTCTTGATCAATATAATTAACGGCGAGCAAAAGCTTGCAGGTGATCACCTTTTTTATATAGCCGAATTGATGTAAATAGATGTGTAATGCTTTTTTGACGTATTGGATGGAAAGCGGCGGTGATTTCATCAAGTAATAGGCGCCGGCGGTTTGATAATATAAATCAGCGGCTTCAAACGTATTTTGAATGGCGGCCAGGTACTGTTCAGCTTTTTTAAAATGATTCACTGCATGTTTCGGAGCTGTTTTTACCATTTCGTATAATCCTGAGAAAAAATACAGATAATATTTCAATTCATCATCCATTTTGTCTTCCAGACCGTACAGATCATCGAACAATGAATCAAGTCCGTTCTGGTTTTCAAAAAGCAGCTGATGGCGGGCCTGAAACAATTGATAACGCATCCAAAGTTTTGTATTCTTTTTGAGCTTCGGAAGGTGCTGGTCAATTTTCTCTTTCAGTGTGCAAACGTGATTCATTTTGCGCTTGCTCATTGCGGAATACCACTCGTCTAACATGTTTTGCATCCTTTTTTCAATAAACTTCGAAATCATTTTCCTACCTCTTTGCTATTGGTAAAATCTATAATTATCATATCATAACTTTTGACGGCTCTCATTGACAGTTGGTTACATTTTAGCGCGGTTGAAAAAGAGATTAATTCATAATATACTTTTCAAATGTACAGATTTGATCTTCGATGATTGCTATACATACTAATGCAGATGAAGGAGATGTCAAGAGAATGCTTGATACTCAGCAAATTAAAGAAATTATTCCTCACCGTTATCCGTTTTTGCTTGTAGACCGGATTACGGAAGTTGAAGAGGGCAAACGGGCAAAAGGCTATAAAAATGTAACTGCTAATGAAGAGTTCTTTAACGGACATTTTCCACAGTATCCGGTAATGCCCGGCGTATTAATTGTAGAAGCGCTTGCTCAAGTCGGAGCTGTTGCGATGCTGATTAAAGAAGAAAACCGCGGCAGACTGGCGTTCTTTGCGGGCATTGACAATTGCCGGTTTAAAAAACAAGTCAAGCCTGGTGATCAGCTTCATCTTGAGGTTGAAATCACTCGTGCGCGCGGCACAATCGGGCGCGGAAAAGGCGTTGCCACAGTTGATGGCGAAGTTGTTTGCGAAGTCGAACTGACTTTTGCTCTCGGAGAATAACTGAAATAAGGCAGATGGGCAGCGGCACATTTGTCTTTTTTCGTTCAAAACATGAAAAAAGCAGGTGATTGTATGTGGAAAGAATTTAAGGCCTTTGCCATGCGCGGGAACATTGTTGACCTCGCAATCGGTGTTGTAATAGGCGGCGCGTTCGGCAAGATTGTCACATCTCTAGTCAATGATATCATCATGCCTTTGGTGGGCTTGCTGCTGGGCGGGCTTGATTTTTCAGGCTTGTCGTTTACGTTTGGCGAAGCTGTAGTGAAGTACGGCAGCTTTATACAGACGATTGTAAACTTCTTAATTATATCGTTCTCCATTTTTATTGTTATTCGGACTATGAATGGGTTGAGACGCAAAAAAGAAGCAGAGGAAGAGGCGGCGGAGGAAGCGCCGGATGCGCAAGAGGAGCTGCTGAAGGAAATCAGAGATCTGCTGAAGCAGCAAACAAGGTCGCCGGAATAAAAAAGACTGCCGTTCTGAAACGGCGGTCTTTTTTATTTTCAATTCCTTTCACTTAATGCTGCGGGGTTTTCCGTTGTTTCAGCAAGATGAATAAGCATGGAAACAGAGGTGCCGGCTTCCGGAGTGCTGCTGATTTTCAACTCGCTTCCGCAAAAATGTTTCAGCCGCTGGTTGATATTTTTTAAACCGACGCTGCGGTCGAAACCCGAAGATAAGAGATCTTTTCGTTTTTCCGGAGCCATGCCGACACCGTTATCTTCTACTTTGATGTAATACTCGTTCCTGTTTTGTTTTTTAGCTGTCAGCTTGATCCATCCTCCGCCTCTTTTCTTGCTGACGCCGTGAAGAACGGCATTTTCCACCAAGGGCTGAATCATTAAAGGCGGAAGGATAAAGTCAATGTCATTGTCTATATCGAAAAAAACCTCAAGCCGATCGCCGAAGCGCGTCTTTTCTATGGAAAGATAGGAACTGATAATAGAAAGCTCATGTTTGAATGAACTGATGGCTGATGTATTTTGGAAGTCAAAACTCATTCTTAAATAGTTGGTAAATTCCTCTGTTACCTCCCGCGCTTTTTCAATATCCAAATGACTGAGAGAAATGATCGTGTTTAATACATTGTAAAGAAAATGAGGCTTGATTTGCGATTGGAGAAATGCCATTTCCATTCTTGTGGCTTGATTTGCTGTATGTTTCATCATAATCAGGTTTTTGATACGCGCCATAAATTCAGAGTAATGAAAAGGCTTTTGCAAAATGTCATTCGCTCCGGCATGAAAAGCCTTGTATTTGTCATGGCCGATAATGGCTGCTGTAATCATCAGAACCGGGAGATCAACCATGCTGAATCGTTCGCGAATTCTCATACAGACTTCGAAACCAGTCATATCCGGCATCATCAAGTCCAGAATAACCAAATCAAGCTTGGTGCAAGAGACAACTTCTAATGCCTCCATTCCGTTTTTCGCAGCAATCACATTGTAGGGAACGCCTTCCAGCATATCGATTAAGATTTTTAAACTGTCGATGTTATCATCGACAATCAAAATTGTTGGAGCGTCAATTTTCTCAGAATAATAAGGCGTGCTCATAGAGATATCTGACATATCTATCCCGGATTGTAAATCAGGAAGACCCTTCTTTGTTTCAGGTACAGGTTCATTTTGAGCAATCGGCAATGTGAAATGGAATGACGAACCTTTTCCCTCTTCCGATTCGACCCAAATGTCTCCGTTTTGTAGCTGAACCAGCTGTTTGACGATGCTTAGGCCAAGACCGGCTCCGTCGTCTTTATTTGTTTCGGCTTGCTGAAAAGAGTCAAATATGGTTTGGCAATCGTCTTCTGAAATGCCGCTTCCGGTATCCGTTACTGTCACCTTGATCATGTTATCGTTCAGTCTTGAAGCAGAAAGTGTGATTTGGCCCTCCGCTGTATACTTGATTGCATTGTCTACTAGATTGGTTACAATTTGCCGAAAGCGGTTTTCATCTGTGAGTACCAAAGGAAGGCTGGCTGGAATATGATTTATAATGTTCAAGTTTTTATGTCTGGACAAGAGATTGTAGAAATTCATTTCCGAACAGATTAAAGTATAAATATCAACAGGAACCGGGTGAATCTGAAGCATGCCTTGCTTTATGTTTTCTAAATCCAGAATGTCATTCACCAGATTGGACAGCCTGTAGCCCATGCGGATGACAAGCTGCATGTTTTCTTTCTCTTCTTCTATGGTTCTTTTTCCTTTGCCGGCCAGCAGCGTTTGGCATATATTAATAATGCTGTTCAGCGGCGTTTTGAATTCATGTGATGTTTTGGCAATAAACTCATCCTTTAGCCGGTCAATCCTGAGTAATTTCCACGACAGCACTTCATTTTCGCGGAAAGCGCCGGCAAATTGCTGTGCCATCAGAAGAACAATCGCCAGCAACGCAATGACGGTTGGCAATGAATAAATCGAATTAAATGAAAAGGCTGTTTTTCCGCTGTAAGCGGAGATGGTCGTTAAAATGACAAAAGCACTCATTGAAATAGAAGCGATTGTCAGATACAGGCTTCCTTCCATTTTGCGAATCGCTGCAATTGTAAAAATATATGTGATATAAACCAGGGTCGAAACGGCTAGCACAGAATGTAATATGTATGAGCCATGGCCGATAAAACCCACTGTTAAAAAATCTGTGATCAAGACCAGCCCGGAAGAAACAGTGGCTATGAGAATAAAACGTTTTGATACAATCTGCCGGTAAGCAAAATAGAGATAGAGAAAAACCGCTATACTGACAAACACGGTTGAGATTGCCCTCATTGAATTTAGCAATGAAAATGAAATTGACGGATAGAGGAGAAATATAATCCGCTCTTTTCCGATCATCAGAATAATGAATGAAAACAGAAGACACATAACAGAAAAAAACAACAAATGTTTATCCTTTTTTCTTTGCAGGAAAAAGCCCAGAAAATATAATCCGGTAACGAAAAATGCTGTAATCATGACCGAATCATTCAGAAAGGAAATTTTGTTCTCCCGCAATATTTGGTCCTGCGTTCCAAAGGTAATCGGCTTTGCGATTCCCCACCCCGGCGTTTTTCCGAAGTTTGAAAATTGTACCACAAGTTCATTGTCACCCTTGTGAAGCGTAAAAAAGCTCGTATACGGTCTGTTTTGCGCCGTGAAATCAGGTTTATTTGAAGGGCTGCCGCTCTGTCCAATGGATTGTCCATTGAAATAGATGCGATTTGCACTGTAAATAAACGATGTGCTGATCCCAAAAAGCTGATTATCTTGATTTGATCTGATAATTAGCTTGTACGTTCCGTAATCCACATTGATGCCCTGTTTGGTCACCTTCACATTGCTGGGAACATCAACGAAGACGGGATCTTTTCCTTTTGCTGAAGAAATCTCTTTTGGTGACAGCAGCTGATTGGGATATAATGTCCACTTTCCATTCAGCTGTACATTTCCATCCTTCTGAAAATCCCAGTTTTCCAGATTCATGACTCCATGCCTTGCCGCAGGAAGTGTTGATCCCGAAAAATGGTCAATGCCTATAAAAATCATAAAGAAAGCGGCATAACCAAAAATAATCGAAATAAAAATGAATTTTTCTTTCATATCAGTGCTCCTTTATCCCAATAGGATCATTCTTAATTCCCATTTTTTATAAATATTTTAAATGCAAACTTTCAAAAACTACAATAGAAAGAAAAAGAATCCAGATAAAGGGGCAATTTGGCATGATATAATAGAAGTTATTTACTGATATCTCGATTTTACATACAGGGTGTGATGTTTTGTGAAAGCGTTAATTGTTGATGATGAGCACCTGGCATTGCTTCACTTTAAAAATATGCTTGAACGGACAAACGCCTTTCAATCTATTATGGCGTATCAAGATCCGATTGAAGTACTGGAGCATCCTGAGGTTGCTGCTGTAGATGCAGTGTTTCTTGATATTGAAATGCCGGGGGTAAACGGCATTGAGCTTGCTGAAGCGATTCAATCGATGAATGAAAACATCCAAGTCGTTTTCATCACGGCCTATAATGAATTCGCTATCAAAGCGTTTGAGCTGAATGCTATTGATTATTTGTTGAAGCCTGTTATTTACAAGCGGCTTGAGACAACTGTTGAGCGAATCAGAACGAATAACAAGCTTAGAGCATCTATGGAAAATACCGAGGCGCATTATTTGATCCAATGTTTTGGGAACCTGCAGTTTCATCAGATCTTAAAGGAAGTCAAAACAAACATTCCCGTCAAGTGGAGAACGTCCAAAGCACGCGAAATATACACCTTTTTACTTCATAATCAAGGGCGTGTTGTCAGTAAAGACACGCTAATCGATCTTTTTTGGCCTAATTATGATGTCTCAAAAGCAAGCACCCAACTCTACTCTACCATTTATCAGATAAGGAAATTGCTCAGCCAGATCCCTTTCAGCCAAACAATCGAGAAGACCGACACAGGATATATTCTTCGACTTTCAGGCGCAAAAATCGATGTTGTGGAATGGGAACAGTCACTAAAAGAGGCGCCCCCGCTCAATACAGCTACATTACATCTGCACATGGATATTTTCATGTCCTATCAAAATCATTATCTGATGGAGCATGGCTATTTGTGGGCAGAACCGGAAAAGACGCGTCTAGTCCAGCTTTGGCTAGGAAAGGCTTATGAACTGATCGATTTTCTCATTCGTGAAATGAAAGATCATCAAGCGATGGACATTTGCCTGCAGGCCGAGAAAATGGAGCCTTTTGATCATAAAATTATGCAATATAAGCTGCAGCTATTTAACAAAAGCGGGAAGGTAGAAGAGGCGATAAAAGAATATCAGCGCTACAAACAAATGAAGGATCAAATTAATTAAAGTATAAATATAGCAAAAATCCATATCCATCCAGTGTGTGTCGATTGCCCTATCGAAGCACACTGGTTTTCTTTTTGTACATGTCATCTTCATGGAAAACCCTCGCCATACGTCTCCATTGAAACTTTAAATCTCCAATTCATTCAGTTTTTAGTTGTACAGAATTTGTATAGTTCCATTTCATACAATGTAGTTTGGTTCGGCTTCGTTTTTAAACTCATTCGGCATTAACAATGGGGGGATGAGACATGATTCTATGGTCTCGCGGATCAATCGGCAAGTGAAAAATAGATATGAAAGGGAGGAATGGAAAGTTGAGAGCGAGGAGTTTTCCCTTAGGGCTGAAGAAAAGCGGGCGGATATTCATGATCATAAGCCTGGCCATCTTTTTCTTCTTCAGCCAGATTGCCAGCTATACTCTTACAGCAGAGGCTGTGGGCGTATCAGCAAGCGACAGACAATTTTTCGATTCAGTGACAGTCAAAGACAGCAATCAGCAGGTTGTTGACGGGTCAAAAGGAAACGAACCGGCATTAAAGCCGGGGGATGAAGTGACACTGACATATGAATGGTCATTAAAACATGATAAAGAAGCAGTAAGCGAACAGGACATCAATGTGGAGATACCTAAAAGCTTTACATTTGATAAAGGTGCAGAAGGTGAGATCAAATCTGCTGATCAGGTCATCGGCAGCTATCAAGTGCCAGCGGGCAGCAGCACTCTGACGGTGAAATTAAATAGCACGTCCGCGGATTCTCCTGATGCCAAGGGGACTATTACACTGTCAGCTATGTTTACTGCAGATGTAAAAGACGATGAACATACAGTAGCAGCCCTTTTTCAGCTAGGGGGAGGCAACACCCAACAGGTGATCATCCCTGTCAAGAAAGATGAGATACCAGATGCCGAGGCGGAAGAGCCAAAAAACGACTCTTCTGATACTGCGGGTGATCAGAAAGGGACAGATGACAAATCTGCACCTTCAGTCAGCAAGGATCAAAAAGAAGAGGAACCAAAACCATCGGCAGACTCTAAGAGCAGTGATTCTCCTAAGAGCGATGATTCAAAAAAAGTGTCATCCTCAAGTCAATCAGCTTTCAGAAGTCTGGAAACTGAAGAAAAACAAATCACGCAACATATTCTAACCGACGTGACATTGACGGACGAAAACGGAAAGCCATATGACAAGGGCAATCGCGCCGATACGAATTCTCCGGTGAAAATTTCAATTGATTGGGCTATTCCTGATGATTTAGGAAAAACAATCAATGCCGGCGATAAATATGAATTTGATTTGCCTAAAGAATTTATTATGCATAATGACATTTTGAACCTGCCGTTAGGCGCCGGAGATACCACCTACGGGACATTTTCTATTGATACGAACGGACATGTGGTGATGACATTTAACGGCGAGGTAAAAGAAAGTTCTAATGTCAAAGGCACATTGGTTATCAATACGCAGTTCAACGAGAAAAAAATAACGGGATCGACAACACAAAAGATTCCATTCCCTGTAAATTCCGATACGCCTGAAACAACGGTTTATTTTAAGCCAAATGTGAGTAAAACCATTGATAAATCAGGTGTTCTGGATAAAGGCATCAACCCCGGTAAAGTAACATGGACGGTCGATGTCAATAAAAAATTGGATCAAGTCAAAAATGCCAAACTCACGGAAAGCCTTCCAGAGGGCTTAACTTACCGTTCAGTTAAAGTGTATGAACTCAATGTGAACATTGATGGTTCTGTCAGCAAAGGAAATGAAGTTTCTTCCGGCTACAGCGTTGATTCAAAAGGAAACGTCTCATTTGATGGGACAATTGATTCAGCCTACCGCCTTGTATACGAAACTGACATTGACAATAGTGCGAAGCCGAGTGAAAGCGGAAATCTAACGCTGACGAACAAGGCAGCATTCAGCGGAGACAACCTGGAACCCATTTCTGCCGAAGCCACTGTTGCAGCCAAATATGGAAAAATGATTGCGAAATCATCGACCGGCTATGATGGAGAATCTCAAACATTCAGCTGGGCTCTTTCATACAACTACGGTGAGAAACAGATCGATCAATCCAAGGCCAGCATTAAAGATTCTTTTGGAACTGGCGATTTGCACCTTGTGAAAGATTCTTTGAAGGTTACCCCTATTACCTTTGGACAGAACGGCAGCGAGCAAGCCGGAACGCCTTTAAAGGAAGGCGAGGACTATACGCTGATCGATAATGGAAGCGGATTTGAAGTCAAATTTAATAAAACCATTACCAGCGCTTACAAAATCACATATCAAACAAAGGTCAACAGCGGAGTGATCATTGATAAATCAACAACATACACCAACAGCGTGGTGACCGGAACAGGTGATTCAAAAGAAGCTTCTGGAATAGCCATTCAACAGAACCTCATCAAAGGGTATTCAAATGTTGATTATGAGAAGAAGACGGCTGATTGGACGATTACAGTTAATAAAAACAAATATGAGATGAACAATTGGACGCTGGATGACCAATTCGAAAGCGGCGGATTGGTTCTGATTGATGACTCGTTCAAAATTCAAGACATAACGAACAACAAAACATTGCAGAAAGACAAAGATTACACGTTGACAAAAAAACCCGGCCATAAAGGCTTTACTTTGGCATTGATCGGGGATTACGCAAAAACCGACAGTCAATTTAAGATTACTTACACAACAACATTCAATGCTGATTATTCTAACGAAAGCGTCAAGAATACAGCTCAGTCAACATGGACTGATCAAAACGGCAACGAGCGCACGAATAAGGTATCAAGCGGTTTTACGCCGAATCATCAGACTACAAACAATGGTTTCAAAAACGGTTCATACAACGCGGTTTCAAAGGAAATCACGTGGAAAATCGGCGTCAATTATAATGGCGAGCCGACGAAAAACCCTTATATCAAAGATGTCATAACAGATCCTCAGCAATTTATGCCGGGTTCCGTTGTGGTTAAGAGCTATACGATCAATAAAAACGGCTCCATCACAGAAGGAGACGCACTTGATCCTTCCAAGTATGATGTCGAAGAACCTTCTGCGAATAATGAACGCACTCTGACGGTACACCTTAAAACAGGCGATTCTGTACCATATCTGATTGAGTTTAAGACATCACTCAAGGGGCAGGTCATTGATCAGAACCAGTACACAAACAAGGCAACATACTATAATGACGGTTATGCAGACCGCACGTTGACGGGCTCTGTTTCAGTTACGAACGGAGGAAATCTGGTTTTCAAAGGCGGCAAACAAAATGGAAGCTACATCGATTGGAACATTAATGTCAACTCCAGCCAATCAACGCTGGATGACGTAAAAGTTACTGACACGCCGGATGAAAATCAAATACTAGATGCAGATTCTTTTAAAGTATATCAAGCAAAATATGATGAAAACGGTGTGGTCAAAGACAGCAGCGGAAATCTGACCGCGGGCGATGTCGAGCTTCAAAAAGACAAAGATTACACGTTAGACATCAAAACCAACAATACAACAGGTGAACAATCGTTTGTCCTGACATTCATAGGCAGCTATAAGCAAATTGACCGTGCCTATTTGATCAAATACCGTTCTCTGATTAACATAGCCGGAACGAACGGCCACGTTAAAAATAAGGTGTCCATTTCAGGAACAAATGTGAAAGAACAGACTCAGGAAAACAGCAGCTCGATCTTTGTTGCCATTTCAAGCGGCGACGGTTCCGGATCTGGAGAAAAAGGAAGCCTGACGATCTTTAAAACAGGTGAGGACGATAAAGCTCTAGAAGGAGCAGACTTTCAATTATGGTCTGAGGACGCCAAGCAGCTCCTGCGCAAGGGCACGACAGATGCTGGCGGGAAACTTACATTCGGAAATATCCGCTACGGTTCCTACGTATTAAAAGAAGTAAAAGCGCCTGACGGATATACGATCAGCGATGCTTATGTAAAAGGGGTCCCTGTAAAGATAGACAGCAATTCCTCTAAGACAGGAGCGCTGTACAAAGTCGTAAATCAACAGAACAAGGTGACGCTTATCAAACAAGATGAACAACATAAGCCTTTGGCGGGTGCTGTTTTCAAGCTGGAGAAAAAGTCAAATGACGGCACCTATACTCTCATACGAACTGATATAAAATCTGATAAAAACGGAAAAGTGGAAATGAACGGTTTGCCGGCGGGCTACTATCGCCTGACAGAAACGAAAGCTCCGGCAGGATTTATCGTGAATACAAAAGCGATTCACTTCTCCATCGCAAAAAATGAACAGAATCAATTGTCCGACGTTAATTTGGGAGCAATGACCAACTACCAAGGAAAAGTCTCTCTGACGAAGGAAAATGCTGAGGGCGAGAAACTTGAAGGCGCAGTATTCAACATTGTCGATCAGGATGGAAATGCCGTTCAAGAGGGTCTGGCCTCGGATAAAGACGGAAAAATCGAGGCTTCGGGCCTTGCACCGGGACGTTATGCTTTTGTTGAAACGAAAGCGCCATCCGGCTATGTGCTGAACACGGAGAAAAAAGAATTTACGATCTCAGAATCAGCAGCAGGAAAGCCAGAATCCGCAGATGCCGGGATTGCCGTGAACGATAAAGGTGCAGTTGAGTTAACGAAGGAAGATGGCGACGGCCAGAAACTTGAAGGAGCCGTCTTTAAGATTATCGATAAGGAAGGGAAAACGGTTCAAGAAGAGCTGGCATCGGATAAAAACGGTAGAGTCACAGCTTCAGGCCTTGCGCCGGGCCGCTATGCTTTTGTCGAAACAAAAGCGCCAGCCGGCTATGTGTTAAACACGGAAAAAATAGAGTTCACGATTTCTGAATCAGCAGCAGGAAAGCCTGAACCAGCAAAAGCCGGGATCGCGATTAACCATAAAGGCTCTGCTCAGCTGACGAAGGAAAATGCTGAGGGCCAAAAACTTGAAGGGGCCGTCTTTAAAATCATTGACCAAGAAGGAAATACGGTTCAAGAAGAGCTGACTTCCGATAAAGACGGGAACATCACAGCTTCAGGCCTTGCGCCGGGCCGTTACGCCTTTGTTGAAACAAAAGCGCCAGCCGGCTATGTGTTAAACAAGGAGAAAAAAGAGTTTACCATTTCTGAATCAGCAGCAGGGAAGCCAGAATCTGCAGAAGCCGGGATCGCCGTAAACGATAAAGGCTCGGTTCAGCTGACGAAGGAAGATCAAGATGGAAAAGGCTTAGCCGGCGCAGTATTCAAAATCACTGACAGCAATGGGGAAACAGTGAGAGACGATCTAGTTTCAAAAGAAGGCGGCAAAATTGAAGTTGACGGGTTAGCACCGGGAAGCTATCAATTTATTGAAAAAGAGGCGCCAGATGGATATCTTTTATCCGAAAAACCAGTGTCATTCACCATTAAAGCTGAATATAGCGGCAAACCTGAACAAGTGAAAGTGACAGCGGTTAATATCAAGAACCTTGTTGTTCTCACCAAAGTGGATCAGCATGATAATAATAAAGTTCTGCAAGGCGCGGAGTTCAATCTGACAGACGCCAACGGAAAAGTGCTGAAATCCGGCTTGACGACGGATGAAAAAGGTCAAATTACCGTGCACGGCCTTAAAGCTGGCGAATATCAGTTTGTCGAAACAAAAGCGCCTAAGGATTATCATTTGGATCAAACACCTATATCGTTCAAGATTACAAATACAGAAACGAAACCAATCGACATCACCGTGGAGAACATATTGGCACCAGGTGACGTGAATGTGACGAAAGTGGATCAAGACGATAAAAATACAGTTTTGGCGGGCGCTGAATTCAAGTTATTGGACGCAAGCGGCAAGCCTGTAAAAACTGACGGCTATGGAAAAGAGCTTTCTGAACTCTGGAAAACGGATAAACAGGGGCAGTTTACAGTAAAAGACCTTGCGCCGGGAAGCTATCAATTGATTGAAACAAAGGCACCAGAAGGTTACAAACTGGATGAAACACCGATTGAATTCACAATAGAAAAAGGACAGCCAAAAGCTGTCGAGATCGTGGTTTCTAATCAGAAAGTAAAAACGCCAACGCCTGACAAACATGACAAACCTGCACCGGGTGGAAATGTGAAGGAAGATGGACATCATTCGAAAACCAATGGTACATCGGGTGATTCGAAAACAGAAAATCCCCTTCCGAAAACCGGAGATGCGGACAGCACGCTGACAGTAATGATCGGTATTCTGCTGCTTATGGCAGGCGGAGGCTTAGCTGTTGCCTCAAGAAAGAAGCAAAGAAAGGGATAAATATGAAAGCACCTGATCATTGAAGAATCGATCAGGTGCTTTTTTAAAAGTGACACAGCTCATTTTGAATGAAGCATAAGAAAGGAATTTTTGCATGTACAAGAAAATGATCATTACGGTGTTCATTCTTTTCGGACTGTTGCTTATCTGTGCCCCTTTTTTGAAAGGAGGAATCATAGCCTACCTTAGCAAAAGCCAGAATGAGTCGGCATTAACTGTGGAGCAGCTGAAAAAAAATAATGAGAAAGAAGCTGCTTTTGAATTTGACTCAATCCAGCCGCCTGATTTGATGGAAGCCATAAAGGCTGGCTTTGATCACGATCAGAAAGCGATCATCGGACGGATAACCATTAAAAGTGTCGATCTGGAGCTTCCGATCCTAAAAGGCACTACCAACGAAAGTCTTCTGATCGGGGCGGCAACAATGCGCCCGGATCAGAAAATGGGCGAGGGGAATTATCCGTTGGCGGGCCATCATCTAAAGCAAAAGAGTCTTCTGTTTGGACCTCTGTTGAATATAAAAAAAGGCGCCAAAATTGTGATTACAGATTTTAAAAAAGACTATATTTACTCAGTGACATCAACAGAAACGATTTCAGAAATACATGCAGATGTGATTCAGAATACAAAAGAAAAGGAAATTACGTTAATTACCTGTGACAAAGCTGTGGAAACGAAAGGACGTCTAGCAGTTAAAGGGAAATTGATTGATGCTGTCGGCCATACAGATGATATCAATAGCGAAATGTAAGTTTCTTGATGTCTTTCTTTTGCAGTGGATATTTACAGAAAAAAGACTGCCGTTTCCTAACGGCAGTCTTTTTTAATGCAGAACATATTTCTTCAAAATGTCCATTGTGATGCTTTTCGCTTCTGTTCCGGTTCCGTCAATGTTTGTCACGAAGCTGTACGCCCCGTGCTCGGTTTTAACAAAGCCGGCATACCAGCCGATGCCTGAGCCAGAACCGGTTTTTCCATAAAGCGTATAGTGGTCTTCGTCTTCTTGAATCATCATCCGTTTTACCGTCTTCATGACGCTTTTGTCAAATGGTAGTTTTTCTTTGTATAACGATTCCATAAAATCTGTTTGTTCTAAAGGAGAGATTTTGAGAGTGCTGCTTAGCCAGAATTGATCAATTCCGCCGCTGATGTCTTGGTTGCCGTAACCTGTTTTTTCAATCCATTCCTTCATTCGCTCTTCTCCGATGTCCCGGGCCATTGCTTGGTAATACCAAACCACTGAATATCTCATAGCAGAGCCGAGCGTATGGTCTTGGTTCCAAACGTCAAGTTCCCGTTTCACGCCATCCCAGTATTTGATGTCATATTCATCTTTAACAGCGCCTGTTTCTAATCCGATAAGCGCATTAGGAACTTTAAACGTCGACTGCGGCGCAAATCTTTGTTTTGCGCGCTGATCGTTGTAGACGAATGTTTTTTCGTTTTTTAAATCCCGCAAGATAAAAGTGCCGTCGAGATCTGTGAAAAACTCATCAACCTTCAGCTTTTTCGAATTTATGTTTTTCTCTGCAGCTTCAGCTTCTGTAGGTGTCTGTAAACTTGATGTCATGAGCAGAGCCGCACCGATAAGTGATAAAAAGAGTGCTTGCACCTTTCCCTTGCTCAATATCTTCACCTCAGAAATTTTTTATATGTTTTGCTTAAACGCCTCAATCAGTTTTGTTCCTGTATAGCCCTCTTTTACAAGGGACTCCAGAATGGTTTCAGTGCCTTGCTGTTTTCTTGTCACCATTTGTCCGTAGATTAAAACCTGTATACTTTCTTCCAACTTGACAATATTTTTCACTGCCGCTGTCAGCTGGGCGGGGCGGTTGCTTTTTTTCGTGATCGTTACAAATACTTTGGCTTCAGTTTGGCTGTTTTGAAGCTGTTCAAAAAAAGACAGGTGTTCTTTCGATACAAGCGCTTCAATCAGCCAGTGGTTTTCACCGTCTTCTTTATTTATAATCAGTCCGTCAATTAGGGGAAACTGTTCAATTGATTTTTCTTCCTTGTCCACTCGTTCCACATTCAGGTCAACCAGTTTAAAGGTTTTCATTTCTTTTCTCACCCCGATTACTTCCAAAGATTTCTTGCCTTCCATTATAACATAAACTTTTTAGAGGAAAAAACGCTGTAATGCCGGGGCTAAAGAATTTCATATTGGTGAAACATTTAATAATTTCTATTTTTTCATTATACTGTAACTGACTATGGATTACGGAGAGATGTGTATGAATCAATTTCGTTTAAAAGAAATTTACATTGACGGCACTCCTTCTGAAAACCGTTTGATTCAAAAGGATGAAGCATATATATTAAGCCGTAAAGAAGTTTTTGAAGTCCATTTGAACACAAAAGGGAGGATGAGTTTTTTATACGAAACACACGACGGCATGGAGCAGTATAAAATTGAGGTGTCATTGCCGGAAAAAAAACTGAGCTTTCAGTGGTTTGCATGGGATGGTTCTTCCTATGTGTGCATGAATACGCAAAATTGGCTGACAAAGCAAATCTTTTTCCGTTTTTTAAAAAGTACATATTTCTTTAAAGGGAAAAAACAAAAGATGTTTTTAGCTGAAGGAAAAATGAAAACGAAAGATAAAAACAGAGGCTGAAAGTCATTTTTAAGCGTTTTTCTTTTCTCATTGCATCATCTACAATACATATAACCGCAAGGAGAGGAGGAATCGCATGTTCAATCAGGTCATGCTTGTCGGACGTCTTACAAAAGATCCTGAGCTTCGCTACACTTCCGCCGGTGCGGCAGTTGCACACGTTACGCTCGCGGTAAACCGCAGCTTCAAAAATGCTTCAGGTGAAATTGAGGCCGATTATGTCAATTGCACGCTTTGGAGAAAAACTGCTGAAAACACGGCGTTGTATTGCCAAAAAGGTTCTCTCGTCGGCGTAAGCGGACGGATCCAGACAAGGAGCTATGAAAACGCAGAAGGCGTTAACGTGTATGTAACGGAAGTGTTGGCTGATACTGTTCGTTTTATGGACCCCAAACCTCGGGAAAAAACGGCCGATTGACATAACCCCTGCTCCTCCCGATTTCTATCCATTCACGATTATCCGTATCTCCGCATCATCCCCCTCAAAACTGACCAGTCGACCAGACTGGTTTTTTCTTTTTAGGAAAAATTGGTTCTTATGATGCATTTTTGCTTAAATTCACTTAATAATATTGATTGTAACTTAATAAAAACTTATAATTACTTAAAGATGATTGATAAGAAAAGGAATGAGGGCGTGTACCAAGAAGAAAGATTAGTAGCGATTTTGGATTTTTTAAAACAGCATAACCGAATTACAACGGAGCAGATCTGTACGCTCCTTCAAGTGTCAAGAGATACAGCGAGAAGGGATCTCGTGAAGCTGGAGGAACAGAATGCCATCATCCGCACAAGGGGCGGTGCCATTTTGCCGACTGTGCAACAGAAAATTCAAAGTTATTCAGGCCGATTGAAAACAGTGTCCGAGGAAAAAAACAAGATCGGCAGGCTTGCCGCATCGCTCATTCATGATGGTGACCGGGTGATTTTAGACGCCTCTACAACCGTACAGGCATGTGCAAAGCATTTGAATGCGGATGATTGTACGGTGATTACCAACTCGATTAATCTCGCGGAAGTGCTGTCCGATAAAGAGGGAATTGAAATCTATCTGCTCGGGGGCAAGCTGGAAAAGGAGCACCGGTTTCTGTACGGCGCCTCAGTGATTGAAAAGCTTTCAAGCTATCACGTCGATAAAGCGCTGATCGGTGTGGTCGGCATTTCCGAGCATGGCATTACAATTGCGCATGAAGAAGATGGCATGGTAAAGCGAAAAATGATTCAGCAGGCAAAGCAGGTGATCGCACTTGCAGATCATTCGAAACTCGGAAGCACCAGTTTTTATCAGTATGCGGAACTGAGTGAAATCGATCTCTTGATCACAGACAGGCTGCCGAATCAGGCGTTTTGTGACTTGCTTGACCGTAACGGTGTGGAACTTCTCGTGACAGAGCAGGATGAAGGAAAGGGCTGACAAACGTGAAATTAATTGCGATTGACTTAGATGGAACCTTACTCAACAGCAAGCATCAGGTAAGCTTGGAAAATGAAAGTGCGCTGCGGCAGGCACAGCTGGACGGCATTGAAGTGGTGGTGTCAACTGGGCGCGCTTATTTTGATGTTGAATCGATTTTTGAGCCGCTCGGGATCAAAACGTGGGTCATCAGCGCAAACGGCGCCGTCATTCACGATCCTGACGGCAGGCTTTATCATCAGGAAACCATTGAGAAACAACGGGCGTATGACATTCTCTCATGGCTTGAGTCAGAAAACTATTACTACGAGGTATTCACAGGTTCAGCCATTTATACGCCACAAAACGGGAGAGAGCTTCTTGATGTTGAGCTGGACCGATTCAGAAGCGCGAATCCGGAAGCAGATCTTTCTGTCCTTATGCAGGCGGCCGAGGTGCAATACAGCCAATCCGGCTTCGCTTACATTGGCTCGTTTCAAGAGCTGTTTGAGGCTGATCAGGAGATCGACTTTTATAATATTCTCGGTTTTTCTTTCCTCAAAGAGAAGCTTGAGGCAGGCTGGAAAAGATATGAGCATGCTGAAGATTTGACGCTTGTCAGTTCGGCTGAGCATAACTTTGAGCTTTCTGCCCGCAAAGCTTCCAAGGGACAGGCGCTGGAGAGGCTTGCGAAACAGCTGAATATTCCGATCGAAGAAACCGCAGCTGTAGGTGACAGTTTAAATGACAAATCGATGCTGGAGGCTGCGGGAAAAGGTGTAGCAATGGGCAATGCTCGGGAAGATATCAAAGCGATGGCCGACGCTGTCACCTTGACCAATGACGAACACGGTGTCGCACATATGATTAAGAATTTGCTGTAGGTTTATATGCTGCACCAAACGTGTATCATGTTGATAACCGGCGTAACGGATTCTTTGAAAATCCGGCGTGACGGCTATGAACGGAAAAAAGCTGGCTCTTTTAGGAGCCAGCTTTTTTTATAGTCAATTATTGCGCTGAGGCGCTTAATGTAAACAATTCTTCGAGTTCCTGTGTGGAAAGCTCGGTAATCCAGTTTTCACTTTGGATAATTTGATCGTTTAGGGTTTGCTTCGATTCGAGCATGACATCAATTTTTTCTTCGATTGTTCCCGTTGTAATCATCTTATGAACGTGGACAAAGCGCTCCTGGCCAATGCGGTATGCCCGGTCAGTCGCTTGATTTTCAACCGCCGGGTTCCACCATCTGTCATAATGGATAACGTGATTGGCGGCGGTCAAATTAAGTCCGGTGCCTCCAGCTTTGAGTGAAAGAATGAGTGTCGGGTATTCTTTCTTCTGGAATCTCTCAACGAGTGAATCCCGCTCTTGCTTGGAGAGGCTCCCGTTTAGAAATTGCACAGGTTCGCCGAACGTTTTTTCAAGCAGCCTTTTCATCATGTTCCCCATCTGAATGTATTGCGTGAAAATGAGGCAGCTTTCGTTTTGGGCGCGAATCGCTGTCATGAGTTCCAGCAATTTTTCGAGCTTGACTGATCTGCCGGCCAGCAGCTCGGTTTGATCTTCTTTTAAATAGAGTGCAGGATGGTCGCAAATTTGCTTGAGCCGTCCGAGCATGCTGAGAATCAGCGCTTTTCGCTGCATGCCGGTCAGTGACGTCATATGGTCAAATGTGTCTTTGACAAGCTGTTCATAAAGTGACGCCTGTTCAGCTGAGAGCGGGATAAATTCTTTTTCTTCCAGCTTCTCAGGAAGATTAAGCGCGACCTCCTCATCCCGTTTCGTCCGCCGGAGAAGGAACGGCCGTATTAACTGCTGAAGCTGACCGATTCTCTTTTCGTCCCGGTCTTTTTCAATCGGCAGCACATACCGTTTATGGAAGCCTGTCAAACTGCCGAGGTAGCCTTTATTCATGAAGTCAAAAATGGACCACAGCTCGGTCAAACGGTTTTCCATTGGAGTCCCGCTCAGCGCGATATGGTGAAGCCCTTTGAGTTTTCTGATTGCGCGTGATTGCTTCGTATGCGCATTTTTAATATTTTGCGCTTCATCAAGGCAGATCGTGTTCCATGTCACAGAAGACAGCTCTTCAGCATCGGCATGCGACAGCCCGTATGAAGTGAGTACCACATCTGCGGTTTCATAATGCGCAGCGAAATCATCACCCTTTGGACGGCGCGGCCCATAATGGAGCGCGACAGACAGATCAGGGGCAAAGGTTTGAAGCTCCCGCTGCCAGTTGCCGAGTACGGATGTCGGCGCGATAATCAAATTCGGCGTTTTTTGCCGGCCACTTTCCTTCACGTGAAGGAAATAGGCGATCATTTGAATCGTTTTCCCAAGACCCATATCGTCAGCCAGACAGGCGCCAAAACCGCTTTCCCGCAGAAACAGCAGCCAGTTCATGCCGTATTTCTGATAAGGTCGGAGTGTCCCTTTGAAAGAAGGACTGACTTTGTGCTCCGGCAGGTTTTCCGCGGCAGTGAGCTTCCGAATCAGTGACCTAAGCTGTTTGGACAGATCAAATTGAATGCCGGCAAAAGCGGATGTATCAATCAGATCTGAATCCTCAAGCCCGCCTTCCTGCTGATCCATTAGCTCGCGGGCCAGAATATCAGACATGTGGAGTCCTTCTGATTCCGCTTTTTCCATCAGTCGCTTCATCTGTTTAATAAACTGCGGATCAATTTTCACCCATTGCCCGCGGATATTAACGAGGCGTCTGTTGCTGGCGACAAGCTCATTAAATTCAGCCTCAGTCAGCTCAATTCCATTTGTCGCAAACCGCCAGTTGAAATCAAGCAGCGCATTCATGCCGACAAATGACTCGCCGCGCGGGGCGGACGACACCTTTGCTTTCAGCATCATGTTGCTGTCTCTGACAATCTGCCACCAGGACGGGAGGAGAATTTCAACGCCCATATCGACAAGCGTCTCACTCGCCTCTGACAGGAAGATCCAAGCTTCTTCCTCTGAAATCAGCGTTGTCCCGGAATCAAATGAGAGCCACGGAACCGTTCTGTGAAAGCGGTCCTGTTCACGCGCGATTTTATCGCTGTATGCCTGCCACGATCTTTTGAGGCTCTTCAGCCCGTCAAAGAATTCAACAGCGCCGGTCTTTTTATCGCGTAAAAACATTTCGATTTTCCAATCGTCTCCGTCAAAGTCTGGTTCATTTAAGCGCAGGCCGACTGTAAATGGAGATTGATCGTCAATCCAGCCGATCCCTTCAAGAAAATCCTCTTCATCGAGAAAATGTCCGCGGAATGTCGTGACCGCAGGCGATTTCTCCTTGATGTGTTCCCATTTCTCCCGCAGGTCATCGTCGTATTGGATGTAGTCCTGCACTGCAGCGGAAAACCAATCCGCAGTAAAGCCATCCAGTATATTGTCGCGGTCCTTCCAGCGAAAAACACCGTTTGTCCATGCTTCATAGTCAGGCAGAAAATCGCCGTCTGCGATAAATTCATAGATGGTCGATGCCGCCTCGATCAGCGGCTCCGTTTCTTCAGTAAGCTGTACGGAGCTGAATGAGTTGAACGAGTTTTTGCCAAGAAGCTCTACAGTCATCCATGGAGAAAGCAAAACAGCGGTTGTCCCGATGAAGCTGACATCCTCAAGAAAGGTTCCGTAAAATGACGATTCGTGCCATTGGAACAAATGCTTTTTCATATGGCTGTAGGGAAGAGGCTGCTCATTCTCATCAAAAGCTGAGAGTGTAAATGACCCATCTTCCATTTGTTCGACGTGAATGAGAATTTCTTTAAGACTCGCCATCAATCAACTTTCCTTTCTGCAGTTCTTCTTGAAGTGCGCGCAGGCGCTTGTAATGCGAGCTCAGCTGCTGAATATACCGCTCCCATACCTTCAGTTTCTTCGCTTTTCTGTACAGGGTGCGCAGTTTTTTCAAATACCGGGCGGCTTCCTTGTACGAGCTGCGGTTCTTCTGATCGATGAAAAAGGCCACTTCTCTGTGATAAGCCGGTATAAGCGCCTCCGGGTCGCTCGCTGCAATTTCCTTCAGCATGATTTTATCCATTTCATAGATGGAAAAGCCGACAAGGCTGTGAATCTCGATCCACTCGGCATATCGTTTCTTCTCATATAAATGATGGCTGTATTCTGTGAACGTATACGGCAGACAGCCCGCAGCATAGCGTTCAAACAGCGCTTGGTCATTGGTTTGCTTCACATAGGCATTCAGCAGAAGGAACAGCTCGCCGATTACGTCGCGAATCTCTTTAAACGGCTTATCCAGCTTCGTATAACCCATCGCAATCGGTTCAATCCGCTGGTACCATGTTTTCAGCCGTTTCCAATCCTTCTTGGCAGTGATTTCACTCAGCCACTGAAACGTATACGGCAGCGCTTCCGGCGGGAATTGATCAGCTTCCGCAAAAATAACCTCATCATTTTTCTGCAGGAATTCCAAATGCAGGCGGCCGAATTGTAATTCAGGAGAAAAACGCCGTCCGGCTTCTTTTTTCAAAATCTCCTGTTCGCGCGCCACCCATTTTGGCCGCGACAGCAGCGCACTCCAAATTTCACCGAAGATGCGGATGCGTTCATATTGAAAAATTTCTTCTTTCAACAGCAAGTTTCGAACAACATCCGGTGTTTTTTCCAAAAATGGATCAAGCGCAAAAGACAGCGCGTATGTTTTTAATTTATCAATAGAGCTGTAGATTGTATCCATCAGCTGTTCAACGTACGGATTGAGGGAATAAAAGTCTTGCTCGGGGTTTAGCTTGCCCGCTTCAATCAATGTGAACATGCGAAGCCAAACCGCAATTGCGGAATGAATCTGATACAGGCTTTTCAGCTCCGGCTTGTTCGGCGCATGCTTTTTTAATGCGGACAGGTAGCCGTAATAGAGGCCCTGCATGTTTTGGCTGCCTTCCGGCGTGCGCGCCTGCCAGAGAGAAAACTCTGAATCAAAAAAAGCAAGCCAGCTTGAAAGCGATTCTTCATTAGGCAGCACCTTTTCCTGAAACTGGCGGCGGACGAGCTCTTTGCTCTCCTCAAGCTTTTCCCTCTCCAGCCAATACTCTGTAAAAGTACCCACTCGCTCGAACATTGCATATACATATAAAAACACAGCCAGCATATGGCGGCAGATTCTTCCGGACGGACATGAACAGCCGCTTTTGACTATAACAAACAAGTTCAATGTGACCCGCACAGGCACAACATCCTGCACATAAGCCGTAACTTCCGTCGGACTCACTGCTTGTAAACGATAGACTGAATCCTGCCGATATAAAATAAGGGCTTTTTTGATCAGCTGAACATTTTCTTCATTGTAAGGAAGAAGTTCTTTTAGCTGTTCAGCAGATGCCAGCACATCGTCTTTGGAAATCATATTCTGAAGCATGATTATCGCTCCTAACCGAGTCACGTAATAAAAAGATCCAATTTCTCTATTATATCGCAACCCATCGGCCTGAAAAAGTTTTTCCTAAAAAAGGACATAAAAAATGGGATGTGTCGAATGATGTATTAGAGATTGCAAATTGATAACCGGCATCATATAATAATCGTGTTTTCAACTTAATGGAAGCTGAAAGGAACAAAAAGATGAGTGAAAAGAAATTGAATCAAGAGGAATTTCTGAAAATTTTGATGCATGCACATGAAATTGGTGAGCGGTCATCTGAGATGACGACGAAGGAAATGCTTGAAAATTTGATTTCTCATATTAAAAATGGATATGCAACATAAGAATCCCGCACGCCTTTTGCGGGATTTTTTTTATGCGAGATTACGTGGCTGCCTGAATAGGAGAAAAAGAGACAGCATTGTCAAAACAGTAAATATAGCGCTTACATAAAAAGTCGCAACATAACGTTTTGTAAAAAAATGTCGAATCATGTCACGTGAAAAGCTGGAGAAAAGCGGTTTCTACGTTGTATAATCGTAGATGGAAAAGGATGCTATAAGAGATTTGGAGGTATCATGGGAGAATCTACTAGTTTAAAAGAGATATTATCAACGTTAACAAAACGCATACTTTTGATTATGATTGTAACCGCAGCTGCGACTGCTGCCGGCGGACTCATCAGTTTCTTCGCACTTACACCCATCTATGAAAATTCAACTCAGATTCTGGTCAATCAATCGAAAAACGACCAAAAAGAAGTCCAATTTAACGATGTCCAAACCAATCTTCAGTTAATCAATACGTATAACGTCATCATTAAGAGCCCTGCCATTTTAGATGAAGTCATTAAAGAAATGGGCCTGTCGATGACATCTCAAGAGCTGAATGACAAAATTACCGTATCCAGCGAACAGGATTCCCAAGTGGTCAACATATCAGTCAGGGATGAAAACGCGGAAACAGCGGCTCATATTGCCAATACCATCGCATCTGTCTTTAAAGGCAAAATCACATCCATTATGAATGTTGACAATGTCAGTATTCTGTCAAAAGCCGAGGTTTCAGAACATCCGTCACCTGTATCGCCAAAGCCGCTTCTTAACATTGCCATCGCGTTTGCGGCCGGATTGGCGGGAAGCATCGGACTGGCCTTCCTGCTTGAGCATTTGGATAATACGATCAAATCGGAAGAGCAGCTCGAATCCTTGCTGGACATACCGGTTTTAGGGACGGTTTCCACCATTGCGAATGAGCCGAAAACAGCGAAGAGCTTACACGGTATCCAATCTGAAAAAGCGGGGAGTGGACATTTTGGCGTTTAAAAAAAGCAGGGGCTCTTGGATGCGCAGGAATATCATTGCGATGACAGAGCCAAAATCCTTGAACTCTGAACAATATCGGACGATTCGTACGAATATAGAATTTGCTTCAGTGGACCGCCAGATGAAATCAGTGATGATCACATCGGCCTGTCCCGGAGAAGGAAAATCAACGACGGCCGCTAACCTGGCTGTCGTATTTGCCCAGCAGGGAAAAAAAGTGCTCCTGATTGATGCTGATTTGCGAAAACCCACAGTACATACGGCCTTTCATCTAGAAAATATGATTGGCTTAACATCTGTTCTATTAAAGAAAAGCTCACTGGAACAGGCTGTACAAGCCTCAAATGAAAAACATCTTGAAGTGCTGACGAGCGGCCCGATCCCGCCAAACCCGGCCGAGCTACTCTCCTCGAAGTGGATGAAAGAGCTTGCAGATGAAGCGTGTGCGGCGTATGATATGGTCATTTTTGATACACCGCCTATTCTCGCCGTAGCGGATGCGCAGATTTTAGGCAACGTAGTAGACGGTTCTGTTTTGGTCATTTCAAGCGGAAAAACAGAAAAAGAACAAGCGGCAAAAGCAAAAGAGGCGCTCGAATCATGCAATAGCAAGCTCCTTGGGGCGATTATGAACGGCAAAAAGCTTTCGAAGCACTCTGAATACGGATATTACGGAAACAAGGAAAATTTCATACAAAATAAATAACGTGCATCTTGCCCGTTATTTATTTTTGCGAAAAAAGGGGGCTAAGACATGATAGATATTCACTGTCACATTCTTCCGGCAATGGATGACGGGGCAAGCGATTCAGCCGACAGCATAGAAATGGCAAGAGCCGCTGTTCGTCAGGGAATCCGGACCATCATTGCGACGCCGCATCATAAGAATGGGGTGTATGAAAACGAGCCAGCCGCAGTCAGAGAAGCGGCAGATCAGTTAAACAAACGTTTAATTAAAGAAGATATCCCTTTAACCGTGCTTCCGGGGCAGGAAATCAGAATTTACGGCGATTTGGAACGAGACCTTGCTGAACAGCAGCTGCTTTCGCTGAACGATACGAAATACATCCTGATTGAGTTTCCGTTTGATCAGGTTCCCCGATATGCGGAGCAGCTTTTTTATGATTTGCAGCTGAAAGGATATATTCCGGTTATCGCCCATCCTGAACGCAACAGGGAAATTCGCGAAAACCCGTCCTTGCTGTATCATCTTGTGGAAAAAGGAGCGGCATCTCAGATGACTTCAGGAAGTCTTGCGGGGACTTTCGGAAAACAGATGAAAGCATTTTCTCTCCGGCTGGCTGAAGCCAATTTGATTCATTTCGTAGCCTCAGATGCCCATAATGTGAAAACGAGAAACGTTCACAATCAAGAGGCCCTTTATATTCTAGAGAAAGAATTCGGTCCGGAATTTCCTTATTTGCTGACGGAAAACGCCGAGCTTCTTCTGCAAAATCAAACGATCTACAGGCAGCCCCCGCAACCGGTCAAAAGAAGAAAATTATTTGGGCTCTTTTAAACAGCCGGTTCTCATTTCACCACTTTCTTTCTGAGAGCGATATAATAGTATACTGTATGATTGAATCACATTTCAGAAATCTGTACAGGCTGTACCCGACAGGCTATGCGGGAGATCATCCGCATTCATGATAGGATGTTCTCATACGATAATACGAAAGCTGCAAAGCAGCAATTTAACTGTTGGAGGGAAACAATGAATATAACAGTCATCGGAACAGGCTATGTCGGTCTTGTGACAGGTGTTTCTCTTTCTGAGATTGGACATCATGTAACCTGCATTGATATTGACGCTCACAAGATTGATGAAATGAGAAAAGGCATTTCCCCCATATTTGAACCGGGTCTTGAAGAGCTGATGAGAAAAAATACAGCTGATGGACGGCTGAACTTTGAAACGAGCTATGAGAAAGGCTTAGCACAGGCAGATATTATTTTTATAGCGGTCGGCACACCGCAGAAAAGCGACGGGCACGCGAATCTGGAGCATATTACAGATGCGGCCAAACGCATCGCCCGGCATGTCAAACGGGATGCCATCGTGGTAACAAAAAGCACAGTGCCCGTCGGGACAAACGATTTGATTGAGGGGCTGATCTCTAAACATCTTGCGGAGCCTGTCAGCATTTCGGTCGCATCCAATCCTGAATTTTTGCGTGAAGGGTCAGCGATCTATGACACGTTTCACGGCGACAGGATCGTGATCGGAACAGCGGATCAGACAACAGCCAAGACGCTTGAGAAGCTTTTCCGCCCGTTTCAAATTCCGATTTATCAAACGGATATCAGAAGCGCCGAAATGATTAAATATGCCTCAAATGCATTTCTTGCCACTAAGATCAGTTTTATAAATGAAATTTCGAATATATGTGAAAAGGTCGGCGCCGATATTGAAGCAGTCGCGTACGGCATGGGGCAGGATAAGCGGATCGGGCGCCAGTTTTTAAAAGCGGGCATAGGCTACGGCGGCTCTTGTTTTCCAAAGGACACAAACGCTCTCGTGCAAATTGCCGGCAATGTCGAGCATGATTTTGAACTGCTGAAATCGGTCATCAAAGTCAACAACAATCAGCAGGCGATGCTGGTGGATAAAGCGCTGAACAGGCTCGGCGGGGTGACGGGAAAAACGATTGCCCTTTTAGGTCTGTCATTTAAACCGAATACGGACGATATGAGGGAAGCGCCGTCGATTGTCATTGCAGACCGTCTCGCTGCGCTCGACGCCCGTATGAAAGCCTACGATCCCATTGCCGCAAGCCATGCGAAGCATGTTCTCCCGCAAGCTGTTGAATATAAAGAGACGATCGAGGAAGCTGTCAAAGGTTCCGACGCCGTCATGATTTTAACCGACTGGGCTGACATTAAACAATTCCCGTTAGCAGCCTATCGAGATTTGATGGAAACGCCGCTCATATTTGATGGCAGAAACTGCTACACATTGGATGAAGCTGCGGCTGCAGGGGTGGAGTATTATTCTGTGGGGCGGAAGGCGATTGTTCCGTCGGGGGCAATTCAATAGATGTAAAAAAAGACTGGTTGTGAACCAGTCTTTTTTTGTTTATTGCGGATGATAAGTCTATTCTCCTGCTTGTGGAGGCTGGATACATTTGCTACTATTTAACTATTGTTTGAAAATTTAGATAGGAATAGTGACTTTATGAATATGGAAAGCCTTCGTGAATCTATGTAAATATAACTGTTTGGAATCATGAAGGATTTTAGGTGATGGTATTGGACCGTATGCAGAATATGATTAATTGAAGCATACATACCATAAACAACAGCTTGAAAAAGCGGAAAAACATTAGAAGAAACAAAAGAAAAACTAGAAAAACAAGAGCTGCCAAAATCATTTGGAGATGCTGGAAAAGGAGAGTAATCGTGAAGAAACATCTGCCTGAAAAAATGGGAACGTATCGAGATATGCTGGAGAAATCAGCAAAAGAATACGTGAAATTGAATGTCCGAAAAGGGAAAACAGGGCGATATGAGAGCAAAATTGCCGGTGAGCCCTATTTTCCCAAGCATGAAACATACCCGACTGACGAAAATGGACAGCCGATGAAGCTTCTGGCGCAGATTAATTTCTCGCAAATTCCCCAGCTTGACGGCTTTCCTTCTGCGGGTATCCTGCAGTTTTACATTTCTGTTCATGATGACGTGTATGGGTTGAATTTTGACAATCAATGTGAACAAAAGAATTTCAGAGTGATCTATTTTGAGAATATCATAGAAAACGAGGACGAGCTTGTTTCTGATTTTTCATTTATCGGCACAGACGAATGTGATTTTCCGATTTTATCAGAAGCAGCAGTCGAGCCTGAGACATCTGCGGAATGGGTGCTGCCTACAGATTTTCAATTTGAGCAATATGCGGGCATGGAAACAATGAAATTCTTTGATCAGTTCGGCGAGGATGAAGAAGACATTTATAATGAGCTGGCTGAAAACGGGTTCGGCCATAAAATCGGCGGGTACGCTTCTTTTACACAGAATGATCCGAGGGAATACGCGTATAAAGAACATACTGTTCTCCTTCTGCAAATTGATTCAGACGATGATATCGATTCAATGTGGGGAGACGTCGGCATCGCAAATTTTTTCATCACACCTGACGATTTAAGGAAAAAAGACTTTTCAAACGTTCTGTACAACTGGGACTGCAGCTAATACAGGCTTTTGATCCAAAGGGTCACCACTGCCGCCAATAGGGTCAGAAGCGGAAATGAAATAAGCCACACAACAAAATCAGGCGTTGCCGAGTCAATGCAGAACATAAATATGACCAATAAGCTGAGCACCGTAAGAGGCATTGACCAAAGGCCGTGTTTTTTAAACAGCAATGTGCCTGCAATACCGAAAACAAAGAAGGACAGAAAAGGAAAGACAACAAAAAATAACATCATCGGACTGAAAAAACTCATCATCATCACCCTTTTTTTTAACTTTATATTACAGTAATTACCATTACGCGGAAAGAGACAGATCATCAACATCTGTCTCTTTCAAGTGTCTTTGTAACTATGACTTCAGGCATTTCAATGTTATAAAACGCTTTTATTGGCTGTATAACGAACAAAAACAAGATCATAGACCTACATATCGAGAGCGTTATAAGCCTAAATTAAGCCATTTACCCTATTTAAGCCGCCTTCTGGCTATTTTAAAATATAATATATGGAAATAAAGTATGGAAAAGTCTATCTTCATCAGCCCCTCCATACGACTTTTTGAGTATTAAGAGGTGATTCAGATGGGTTATGAAAGTGTATTAGCGGATATCAAAAGTTCGCTCAACGGAAAAATTTCCGACGTGGAAGACAAGATCGAAAAGCTGAAAAAAGCAAAAAAGGACATAGACACACTGCAAGAAGAGGCAATCACTGAAATCAAAGAAATTGTGAAACCGGAATTGGGCAAGCACTGGACAGGAACGAAAGCGGATGATTTCGACAAGGGCAGAGAAGAGGCAAAATCGGAAGCATCCAAGATTGTGAATGATAAATATAACGATTATATGTCTTCAATTCAATTCAAAATATTCACTCTTGAAGCAGAGAAATTTGAGCTGAACTTGACCAAGAGCGCAGCGAATGCCGCAGGCGATCTTCTTGCTAAGGGAGAAGAGTTCGTGGAAGAAGCAGGAAAACAAATTAGTAAACTAAAATGGTGGTGATCTCTTTTTATGTCAGAAATTAAGCTGAAATACGGCACAGTCATCAAAACATTGGATTCTGTCAAAGATGCGCTTGCTGACGTATCAATCGGCGCCGCGGGCTCCAATGGAAAAAACAACCTTGATTACACGAAAAAATATCATGAGCGTGAGGAGAACATCAAGACCATGCTCGGAGATTATAAAAAAGCGGTACAGAAAAATATCGAGGACACAAAGGATAACGTTGATTCACTCAAAGAGCAGGACGAGGCGATAGCTGTAAAATAGAAAAGAAAGGGCAGTGCGATGAGCAAAGTATTTGAATCACAATCTTTAATCGATGAAGCAAAGAGCAGAAAAAAGCAATATGAGACGCTTGAGGAGCAGCTGAATACGCTGAAAAAAGCGTTTCAGGGAGTTGCAGATTTAGGTGACGATTTTAAAGGAAAAGGCGCGGACAATATTAAAGCTTTCTTTCAGGGACAGGCGGAAATCGTCGACAGCTGGCTGACGCTTGTCTCTGCTCAAATTGCGTTTTTAAATGGCATTTCAGGAGATATTAAAGATCAAGAACTGAATGATTCATATGTGGAAACTTCTTTTTTGGATCATGAGCTGCCCAATGGAGACTTGAAAGCCTCAGAGATTGTCTCCGCTCATAAAGAAGAAATCGATTCTATTTTGTCAGGCATCAGCGATATTATTGATCTCGACATGTACACGCTTGACGACTATGCAGATAAGATGGGCGATGCCCAAAAAATCAGACGTGACACGATCACGGCAGTCGATAAGCTTGATGAATCCCTGACCACTGAATATCAAAATTTAGAATCTCTGGACAACGCAGTGCTCACCAAATATTCTGTTCTCATGCAGGCCACCAGCAACGGGAAGAGCGCATCTCCTATGTACTATGACAAAAAAGCCTTCCACAGCAATGAAGTCTACAAAAGCGTCATTGAAGTAGAAAAGCAAGGAACGACCTATATCGATGCAAAAGCCCAGCAAGGCGAAGCAAGGCGGCTTCAGGAAAAGGCTGAAGAAGAAGCTAACAAACCTTGGTACGAAAAAACATGGGATGGAGTTTGCAACTTTACTGGAGAAGTCACTGGCTATTATGATTATAAAAGAGCAACCGAAGGCGTTGATCCGGTTACTGGCGAAAAGCTCTCCGCCGCAGAACGGGTGACAGCAGGAGCTATGGCCGCAGCTGGTTTCATACCGGTCGTCGGCTGGGCAGGCCGCGCTTTCAAAGGCGGAAAAGCCATCTACAAAACCGGAAAAGCGGCTATCGCAGCCGAACACGCTTTAGACGCCTACAAAACCGGCAAATCCTTAGACATTCTCAAAATGTCAGAAATGGGCGCATACGGCCTTGTTGCGTCAAACGGATTCTCTGAAGCCGTGACAGGTAGAGATATGTTTGGAAACAAAGTGTCTGAGGAGAAGCGGAAATCGGGTGCGCTGGAAGCGGCATTAAGTTTGGTTGGTGCTGGTGCATTGGCGAAACATATAGACAAAGGCATACCGCTTGCAAAATCGCCTCAAGCAGCAAAAGTTGAACTAGGGAAAAAGATTCTAGACCAAGTAAAAGAATTCAAAGTGCCGACGAATGTAAAAATTCGTGTCCACAAGACTGTCACACCGGATGGGACAACTTTCCCAATAGTTCACGCTGATGTGAAAACGAAAGCTGTCAAAGATCTGGGGATTGTGAAGATGGTGGGAAGAGGTAGCAGTGGAAGCACTACCACAAGATTAATTCCAGGGACTCCAGGAAAGGTTACAGGGGGGAGTTCAACTAAATTAGGTAAAAATATGTTTGAGCAAATGGGACTTCCACGCTCAACAAAACGTACTCCATATCAGGCTCAACATATTATACCGAAGGAGTTTCGAAGTCATCCTGTTTTGAAGAAGTTAGGAATGGATATGGATGATGCTTCAAATGGTTTTTTCTTAAGGGTACCGGATGATGATATAAGTGCTACTTCACGGCATAAAGGATATCATTCAGTCTATAGTAGTTTTGTGAGAAAAAAATTAGATGAGATTGATGTTAACCAAAGTGTAGACGTCATTGAAAAACAGGTATATGATTTACAACAAAAATTAAGAGAATTACAAGAAAAAGGGTTGCCTCTTTATATGAGGGATGATTATTTAGAAACAGAATTAAAGAAAATAAAGGAGAAAGGATTAGAAGCATATAAATTAGAAAGGAAAGAAGGTAACGCCTCCAGAAAACCCGTTTGGAAAAGAGGCGGTGGAGCGACAGTTGATCTTTGGGAAAGGTGGTATAACAAGTAATGAATTTTGGAAAATATCATAATCTAGTGGAAGAGGTAATTGAATTTTCAAAAACCTTCAAACCTATAAAATCAGTTAATGTATCTAATTTTACTAAAATAATTAATGACCAAGAAAAGGCTGAATACTTGGCTTATGAAGAAGTATATGGAGAAGATGAATATACATGGAGAGATATAAGGGAAATTGAAATGAGTGAAGTATGGGAGCGGTTTTACGAATTAGAAGATAATCAAAAGCCAGAAAATATAGACGCATTATTAAATATTTTTTCTGAGAGCATCAGACATGCTTCTACTGAATTTAATACTTTTTTTGAGGATATAGTAGCTGACCTAAACAACTGTGCTATTAATAGGGCAATTAATGGTGATACAGATAATTTTTTTGAAAAGGTTTTTGAAATTTATAAAGCGGGTTATTTCCCGTGTGGTTGGAATGGCGATTATCCTAATGGGACTTTTATCGCCTTGAATAAAGATTAAGAGAGGTTTTAAACTAAACGTCAGTCTATGGACTAAACCACGGGCTGGCGTTTTTTGTTTCTCATTGTATACAGTCTTTCAACAGGAGATTAACATTAGGAGATGCTTTGTTACTGATAAATTAGAATAGTTTAAACTTGCTGGGGTGTCAATCGACAAGTTTTTTAGAATAATGAAGGAGAAGCAGGATGGGCAGAGATCATATTTCTCAATTGCAGCCATTAAAAATCTGTGATGGCTGGTCTGTAGTACTGAACAATTTAAACTCAGAAAAAAGAATGGAAGAAGAACATGAATTACTAATACTACAAAATGAAATACGTAAAGCATTTATTAAGGTAATTTATGAAAATGATCAATACCATATCAAAGTAGTTGACTTAAAAATAGATAAGATTTATGAAGAAGAATCTTTTGATGAAATAGAACAATTATTAGAAGAGTTAGAATATCAAATCTGGAGTGTGGGAAGTGGGGTTTTAGAGGATTTGCAGCCACTAGACCAACAGGTTCCCAATTTCTTAAGACTTAGGATACCGGCTGGTTGGACTGTTGACTATATTTCATTAAAAGATACTGACCCTAAAACATTAAAGGCAAGTGATGATGCTTGGTTATTTGACTTTAATCAAGATCTCTTACAGATTTCTCATAAGAAAAAAAACTTGTTGCTTGATGTAGGGTGGTACCCAGAAGGGGATCCAACCGGAAGTTATGGTATTGAACTTATAAAAAACGAAGATTGGGAAAATCCAGTAGAAGATATTATGTGCACTGAGCTTAAAGAATTAATTAAACAATTGGATAATATTTTTTGGCATGTCAGGGACATTAAAGCTGTTTATTGATCGCTGGTCACAGACGTTGAGAGATCCTCGATTTCCTGATTTTAAACAGCAAATGAGGGCGAAGCAGGCATATGTAATAGCAGTCGGCGGAGACAACCCTAAGATAAAAGGGCTGCCGCTGATTCAGCAGTTTGATCACATTTTTGGCTTTATGGGAATGTCCTTTAAAGGATATGTGCTGGGAGAAGGCAATCGTCCCGGTGATATTCTTCTTGATTCTCAGGCACTGTACGCGGCGAGCTGCTTAATTGAAAAGAAGTAATGCTATATGAAGTTGCTGCTGTCGGTTGCCGCTGGCATACTTGCATTCTTTTTATCTTGGAAAGCACAGTCTTCTGATTGGATACAAGTTAAAACCAATTCGCCACAGGTTAAGCAATCTGTGAGAAAGACAGAACCACGCTGCAAATCAAGCACATCATCAAGAATGATGCAGGAGAAGAAACAGTTGTCATATCAGACGGTATATCAGTGCCAAAAGAAAAAAGCACCTCTCCAGGTGCTTTTTTCTACAAATGAGGAATCACAAGCCCCCCATACAAAAACGCCCCGATAATCAGAAATGCCGGGTGCATCTTGAATTTTGTCATGGCAAGGAGGGAAATTCCCGCAATTACTAGTGATTGAATCCAGCCGATCGCTTTGATGCCGTCTGCGCCGATTTGCCACGTAAGAATGAGCATCATGACGGCGATGACAGGCTGAACGGACAGCGTCATGCCTTTGATGACGGGTGATTGGCGGAAGCGCTGAATGATGCGGAGAAGGACAATCAATGCGAGCGCCGACGGTACGACGGTTGCGATCAGCGCAATCAGAAAGCCGGGCCACCCGCCTGCGCTGTAGCCGACATACGCGGCGATTTTTGTTGCGATCGGGCCTGGCAATGCGTTTGCAAGTGCGAGCATGTTTGAGAATTGGTCGTTTGACAGCCAGCTGTATCTGTTTACGACTTCTTCAAACATCAGCGGGATCGACGCAGGCCCGCCGCCATATCCGAGTACGTTTGCGATAAAAAACGCCAGAAATACATACATCATGATCATGAGGCCGACATTCCTTTATCTTTTGAATGTTTATTTGTCATTTTGTCCTTCCATTTAAAATGAAACGCGCCGTACGCTAAGAAAATGATAATGACAAGGCCGGGATTGATCTGTAACGTTTGCAGGCCGATAAAAGCGATGATAAAAAACAGGATGCCGGTGACCCAGCCGAAACCTTTAAGCGCTTTTTGGCCAAACTCGTACGCCATGATGCCGAGCATTACGGCAATCACCGGTGTTACGGCACCAATCATGCCGGCAACAATTGCTGAATGGCTTAAGACATTTACAGCCGCAAACAAGCCCACCATAGCAAGACATGTAGGCAGAATATGGGCGAGAGTCGCCACGATTGCGCCTAACGTGCCTTTTAGCTTGAAGCCCAGATACGCCGCCATTTTTGTGGCAATTGGTCCGGGAAGCGCATTAGCGATCGCTAATATTTCTCCGAATTCATCATCATCAACCCATTTATATTTATTGACCGCTTCATGGCGGATCAGCGGAATCACGGAAGGCCCGCCCCCGAACCCTAATATTCCAGTGCGCACCATTGCGGCCGTCATATCCCGATAAGGATGGTTTTTCATTCGTTTCTCTCCTTTACAGCTTCATTCCCATACGGCTTTTGTAGCGTTTGATGAGCATCTGGCAATCAACGCTGACGACGCCTCGCAGCGGATACAGCCGCTTTGTTAAAAACTCTTCCATCTCTTGATCGTTGGCAAAGATCCCATGCATATGCAGCTTGCTCGGGCCTGTCATGTGATAAAGGCTGGTGACCGCAGGCTCTTCCTCAAGCTTAAGAGCGACCTCTTCTAAAAACTGCGGTTCGACCTCGACATTGAAAAACACGGATACATGGATGCCGATTTTAGCGGGATTGATAACAGCGGTGAATTTTTCAATCACACCGGCTTCGATTAATTGGTTAATTCGAGCCTGTACAGCGACCCGTGACAAATCAACTCTTTTGCCAAGATCCGTATAAGATATCCTGCCTTCCTCATGCAGAATGGTGAGAATTTGTTTGTCGATCTCATCAAGAACAAGATTGGGAATTTGATATTCGTGACTCAATTGCTCCACCTGCTTTCGTAGCCTTTTAGACATCATTTTATCATAAAAGTTACGTTTCGAATGTAAATTTTTATATTCATTTTCAAAATGAATAGAAATATATCTTGTTATTTGCGAAAAGGATAAAGTTCGTCAGTTTTTCTGCCGGATCAGTAGAAGTGGAAAATCAGGCTCCCTATACTGAAGAAAATCTCTTAAAAAAGGGGACTTGTGATGAACAAATCTGTCATCGGTACAAAGCAAATGGTCGTCAGTCCGCATTATCTCGCTTCACAAGCTGGAAACCTCATACTGGACAAGGGAGGAAACGCGTTTGACGCTGCCGTTGCGGTGAGTGCTTGTCTGGCAGTTGTATATCCGCATATGACGGGACTTGGCGGAGATTCCTTTTGGCTGACCTTTCACCAGGAAACAAAGGAGGTAAGAGTCTATAATGGCAGCGGACGTTCAGGGAAAAATGTAACGAGAGATGTATACAAGGGAAAGAGCGCGATTCCGCTGCGGGGAATCGGCAGTGCCATTACCGTGCCGGGGATGGTTGATAGCTGGGATGCTATACTGAAGGAGTACGGACGCATGTCTCTTGCGGACGTGTTGGAGCCTGCGCGCGACTATGCCCAAAACGGTTTTCCAGTATCAGCTGATCAGTGCCGTCACACAGAAAAGAATCTTGAACTGCTGGCCTCCACTCCTTATACGGCCGATATATTCACGAGAAGCGGCCAAGCGCCTGTCCCGGGAGAGCGGTTTGTGCAAAAAGAGCTTGCAGAGAGCTTGAACATGATTGCTGAAAAAGGAAGAAGCGCATTCTATGAAGGAGATATTGCTCAGCGGATTGTCTCGTATTTACAGCATAACGGCAGCTGCATGACACTCGATGATTTTAAAGCGCACCGGGGCGAGTGGGCGGAGCCTGTATCAAGTGATTATCGAGGGTACAGTGTGTACCAGGCGCCGCCGAATTCTCAGGGTTTTACCGGTTTATTAACACTGAACATTTTGGAAAACTATGATTTCCGCCAAATCGAACACGGTTCATTTGAGTATTATCATGTGCTTGTGGAGGCGCTGAAAAAGAGTTTTATAGATCGGAATGCCTTTTTGACTGACCCTGCGTTTGCTGACATTCCGCTTGAAAGGCTTTTGGATAAAAATTATGCGAAACGATTGGCGGGAGAAATCGGCTATCTGGCAGAACCGGCAGAAAGCAGGCCAGTGGGAAGTGATACGGCATATGCGGCCGTAATCGATGCGGATGGCAACGCAGTGTCATTCATTCAAAGCCTGTACTTTGAATTTGGCTCTGCAGTCACTGCCGGTGATACAGGCATATTACTGCAAAACCGCGGGTCATTTTTCTCATTGGATCAAGATCATGTCAATACGCTTGAACCGAAAAAGCGCAGCTTCCACACGCTTATGCCAGCTATAGCCTGCAAAGACGGAAAACCGAAAATCCTGTACGGCACACAAGGCGGCGAGGGCCAGCCGCAGACCCAGACGGCCATTATTACCCGTATGCTGGACTATGGAATGCATCCACAGCAAGCAATCAGCGAACCTCGCTGGGTATGGGGCAGAACGTGGGGAGAGGAATATGAAGGTCTCAGAGTCGAGGGCAGATTCACAGAGAAAACAATTCAAAAGCTGAAAGACAGCGGACATCTCGTTGAGGTTGTCGGTGACTATGATCCGCTGATGGGACACGCAGCAGCAATCAAAGTTGATGAAGAAGGCTTTCTCCAAGGCGGAGCCGACCCGCGGGGAGATGGGGCGGCTGTTGGAATTTAAATAACTAGAGGATACAAATATAAATCAAAAGGGCAAACATGAGGGAGACCTCTATCATGTGGTACATATACTGCTTATCTTCAGGTCTATACTTCCATTCCATAAAAATACGAAGTGAGTCAATCACAATAAAAAATAAAAGAAGCATATATTCAACTGGAAAAAAGGGGAGTGAGAACACAAATAAAATAAGTAAAATGATTTCGATCCATTTGTGGCTATTGCTGACATGCTTATACCGCCAGCCGGATTTATCAATACCGAATTTTTTCTTTATATAAAATTGAGAGGCAGTGCTGATGGTAATAGCGATCAGCATTAACATCCAAAAGTTTGCCATTCCAATCCCTCCTAATCTACCTTTTATACGAAGAAAAAGGAAAAATGTTTCATAAAAGAACACCCGGACTTTCTCCGGGTGTTCTTTTTTATAGGCAACATATTGTGATCACGAGGTCTTTTTGACTAGTTTCTTCTATTTAAATAGTCCCTTTGTTCAGCTGGGACGAACCAGCGTAAATTCTTCACCGAGCTTCGCATAGTGGTTTCCCGCCAATCTTGAGGCTGGCTTTAATTCATCTGTCAAAACATACCCATTTTCGGCATCATACACCTTTTCATCCAGATGGAAGCAGACAACTCTGCCGATGAGCAGATCTGCTGTCGTCACGCCTTGATCATTGTCGAACGCAATATGCCGCTCTAATGTGCATTCAAAACGAATGCGTGCCTCCTTAATGCCGGGAACTGAAACAGATTTGCTTTCGACAGGATGAAGCGAGGTCCGTGTGAGTTCGCTTTCGTCGGGCCCTAAGCTTGCCGCCGTTTCATTGATGTCTTCAATGATGGCTTCATCACTGACATGGACAACAAATTCTCCGTTCTCTAATGCGTTTCGGGCTGTATCTTTTTGGCGTCCTCCCGCCCTGTTAACAGAAATACTGAGAAGCGGAGGATCAGAGCTGACAACGTTATAAAAACTGAAAGGCGCAGCATTTACCGTTCCCCCTGAAGAAAGTGTGGTCACAAAAGCAATGGGGCGGGGGATGACGGCACCTGACAATAGCTTGTATGTGTCTTTGGCACTAAGCTGATCCGCTTGAAATATGTACATAGCAAAAACCGCCTTTATCGTTAGGATACCTTGATTATAACGAAATGGTTTCAAGGAAACCAAATAATGCGGGTTGCATATGTTATGTCATGACATATATCTAATACAGGGGAAAATGAAAAATAGGCTTCCGTACATTTGTCGGCAGCCTATGGTAAGGAAAAGGTATTATTTGTATTTCTTTTTGACTACCCAGCAATTGCCGTCTTTCCAGAATTCTTTTTTGCTGTGATAATCATCATGTTTTTTGTAGTAGTCGTGGTGCGGTTTTTTGTAATGTTTTTTGTGAGATGTTTTCTCATGAGAATAATACGTTTTTTTGAGTGCGTGGAAAGACTTTTTGAAGCTGCGAGACCTTTTCTTGTGAGAGCAGTAAGACTTTTTGTAGCTGCGAGATTTTTTGTGAGAGCAGTACGATTTTTTGAAGCTGCGTGATTTTTTGTGAGAGCGGTACGACTTTTTGAAGCTACGAGATTTTTTGTGAGAGCAGTACGATTTTTTGAAGCTGCGTGATTTTTTGTGAGAGCGGTACGACTTTTTGAAGCTACGAGATTTTTTGTGAGAGCAGTACGATTTTTTGAAGCTGCGTGATTTCTTGTGAGAGCAGTACGATTTTTTGAAGCTGCGTGATTTCTTGTGAGAGCAGTACGATTTTTTGAAGCTGCGTGATTTCTTGTGAGAGCAGTACGATTTCTTATAGCTGCGTGATTTCTTATGAGAACAGTATGATTTTTTGTGGCTGCGTGATTTCTTGTGAGAACAGTACGATTTTTTGAAGCTGCGTGATTTTTTGTGAGAGCGGTACGACTTTTTATGGCTGCGCTTTTTTCCATGAGGCTCTTGGTATAAATAGTCCTTCAAACCTTCTTTTTTAGCGGATTTCACCGCTTCTTTGATGTCAGAATGGGAATAGTGGCCCAATTTGAAATCCTCCTTTTAAAAAATGTTTTTAAGGATAAATATCCTTACTACCCACATAGTACGCACGTTTTTTAAAAGTGTATAAGTGTTCCGCTGAGATCTCACAAAAATAAAAGCCTAAAATTTGTTAGGGGGATTATGGATGAAGAACCAATCCAATATGCCGCTTTATCAGCTGTTTGTTCATCCAAAAGATTTACGTGAATTAAAAAAGGATATATGGGACGATGATCCTGTGCCGGCTGTGATGAAGGTAAATCAAAAAAGGCTGGATATTGATATCGCTTACCGGGGATCGCATATCAGAGACTTCAAAAAGAAGTCATACCATATTTCCTTTTATCAGCCGAAAACATTCCGCGGCGCAAGAGAGATTCACTTAAATGCGGAGTATAAAGATCCTTCCATGATGAGAAACAAATTGTCCCTGGATTTTTTCTCAGAGCTTGGGACGCTGTCTCCAAAGGCGGAGTTTGTGTTTTTAAAGGTGAATGGAAAGAATGAAGGGGTTTATCTTGAACTTGAATCCGTCGACGAATTTTATTTAGCGAAAAGGAAGCTGGCGGACGGGGCGGTTTTTTACGCGGTTGATGATGATGCTAATTTCTCTCTGATGAGCGATTTGGAAAGGGAAACGAAGACATCGCTTGAGCATGGATATGAAAAGAAGACAGGGACTGAGGAAGACGATTTTTATTTACAGGATATGATCTTTAAAATTAATACTGTCCCTAAAGCCCAATTTAAATCAGAAGTGACAAAGCATGTGGATATCGACAAGTATTTGCGCTGGCTCGCCGGCATTGTGTTCACCTCAAACTATGACGGGTTTGTCCACAACTACGCGTTGTACAGAAACAGTGAAACCGGATTATTTGAGGTGATTCCTTGGGATTATGATGCGACCTGGGGCAGGGATATCCACGGAGAGCGGATGGCTGCCGATTATGTAAGAATTCAAGGATTTAATACACTAACCGCCCGGATATTGGATGAACCCGATTTTCGCAGGTCCTACAAACATCTGTTAGAAGAAACGCTCCAATCTCTTTTTACAATAGAATATATGAAACCGAAAATAATGGCGATGTATGAGCAGATTAGACCGTTTGTCCTGATGGACCCATATAAAAAGAATGATATTGAGCGTTTTGACCGTGAGCCGGATGTAATATGTGAGTATATTATAAAAAGAGCTGATTACCTCAAAAGTGAGCTTGATCTTTTATCCTGACGATAAACGGGCGGATTCCGGTGAACGGAGCGCCTTTTTTTTATTTCCGTTCATTTAACGATTTGCATATATCCACAAATTGTCCCAGTACAGGGTTTTGGCTGTCTTTTCTATACGCGATAATCCATTCTGCTTTGAGCTGAAAATGATCAACGCTTCGATACGTGACATCAAGGTTAAACAGCCGTCTGGCCGAGGATGGCACAATGGTAATACCAATGCCCGCTGTCACCAGTCCGATTACCATTTGATATTCTGTCGCTTCCTGAACAATATTTGGCACAAAACCTGCGTTTTCACAGAGCTGAATAAAGTCGGTATATAACGTAGGCCACGCTTCTTTGGAAAGGGTGATGATCGGTTCTTTTTCCAAATCTGTAATGTTGATTGATTCTTTTAATGCAAGCGGATGCTGTTTTGGTAAAGCGAGGATGCATGGACTGCTCTGGGTTGTCTCAATTTGCAGCTCCGGATGCTCTAACGGCGGATGGAGAATGCCGATATCGATATTTCCCTTGAGCAACTCCTCCTGCTGCCGGTAAGAAGTGATTTCTTTCAGTTCAATTTTCACAGAGGGGAATTTTTTACGGTATTCCCGGATGATCGGCGGCAGAAATTCATATGTAGCAGACCCGACAAAACCAATGACAAGGTGGCCGTGCTCGCCGCGAGCCGTCCGCTGTGCAAGTTCAATTCCTTGTCCAATTTGCATCAAAGCTGACCGGCAGTGATTTAAAAAGATTTCGCCGGCCGCGGTCAGCTCGACAAATCGTTTTGTCCTCTTCAGAAGCGTCACCCCGACTTCTTCTTCCAGCTGTTTGATCTGCTGGCTGAGAGGAGGCTGTGTCATGTTCAGCCGCCGCGCAGCTTTTCCGAAATGAAGCTCTTCGGCTACTGCGATAAAGTATTGAAGATGGCGAAGCTCCATTCAATATGCATTCCTTTCCTTAGGTTAATAATTCGTAATACATATTAATCATAAGGCGAATCGATATTGGAGGTCAATTTCCAAAGAGTGTATAGTGAAACATATCACAAGAAATATTTAAAATTTTATGTTTAAAATGCATAATAAGGAGTGAGGGTGTTGACAAAAGCAACAAAAGAACAAAAATCCCTTGTGAAAAACAGAGGGGCGGAGCTTGTTGTTGATTGCTTAGCGGAGCAAGGTGTCACACATGTATTTGGCATTCCAGGTGCAAAAATTGATGCGGTTTTTGACGCTTTACAAGATAAAGGGCCTGAAATTATCGTTGCCCGGCATGAACAAAATGCAGCATTTATGGCGCAAGCCGTCGGCCGTTTAACTGGAAAACCGGGAGTCGTGTTAGTCACATCAGGACCAGGTGCCTCTAACTTGGCAACAGGATTGCTGACAGCAAACACTGAAGGTGACCCTGTCGTAGCGCTTGCTGGGAACGTGATCCGTGCAGATCGTTTAAAACGGACACATCAATCTTTGGATAATGCGGCTCTATTTCAGCCGATTACAAAATACAGTGTAGAAGTTCAAGATGTAAAAAATATACCGGAAGCTGTTACAAATGCATTTAGAATAGCGTCAGCAGGTCAGGCTGGGGCCGCTTTTGTGAGCTTTCCGCAAGATGTTGTGAATGAAGTCACAAATACAAAAAGCGTGCGTGCTGTCGAAGCGCCAAAACTTGGGCCTGCACCGGATGCTGCAATCAGTGCGGCCATTGCAAAAATCCAAACAGCGAAGCTTCCTGTCGTTTTAGTCGGCATGAAGGGCGGAAGACCGGAAGCGATTAAAGCGGTTCGCAAGCTTTTGAAAAAGGTTCAGCTTCCATTCGTCGAAACATATCAAGCTGCCGGTACTCTTACGAGAGATTTAGAGGATCAGTATTTTGGCCGTATCGGTTTGTTCCGGAACCAGCCTGGCGATTTGCTGATTGAGCAGGCTGATGTTGTTTTGACAATCGGTTATGACCCAATTGAATACGATCCGAAATTCTGGAATGTCAATGGTGACCGGACAATCATCCATTTAGATGAAATCCTGGCTGACATTGATCATGCCTACCAGCCGGAACTTGAATTGATTGGTGATATTCCATCTACGATCAATCAAATTGAACACGATGCTGTGAAAGTGGACTTTGCTGAACGTGAGCAGAAAATCCTTTCTGATTTAAAACAATATATGCATGAGGGTGAGCAGGTGCCTGCAGATTGGAAATCAGACAGAGTGCATCCTCTTGAAATCGTTAAAGAATTGCGAAACGCAGTCGATGATCATGTTACAGTGACTTGCGATATCGGTTCACATGCGATTTGGATGTCACGTTATTTCCGCAGCTATGAGCCATTAACATTAATGATTAGCAACGGTATGCAAACACTCGGCGTTGCACTTCCTTGGGCAATCGGCGTTTCATTGGTGAAACCGGGAGAAAAAGTGGTATCAGTCTCTGGTGACGGCGGTTTCTTATTCTCAGCAATGGAATTAGAGACAGCAGTTCGTTTAAAAGCACCAATTGTACACATTGTATGGAACGACAGCACATATGACATGGTTGCATTCCAGCAATTGAAAAAATATAACCGTACATCTGCGGTCGATTTCGGAAATATCGATATCGTGAAATATGCGGAAAGCTTCGGAGCAACTGGCTTGCGCGTAGAATCACCAGACCAGCTGGCAGATGTACTGCGTCAAGGTATGAACGCGGAGGGTCCTGTTATCATTGATGTCCCGGTTGACTACAGTGATAACATTAATTTAGCAAGTGACAAGCTTCCGAAAGAATTCGGAGAACTCATGAAAACGAAAGCTCTCTAGCACTCTGCGCATCATGACACTGTTTGATGAACAGCACTAAACAAAAGGAGTGAAGGGAATTATGAAACGCGAAAGCAACATTCAAGTGCTCAGCCGGGGCCAAAAAGATCAGCCTGTGAGCCAGATTTATCAAGTATCAACAATGACTTCTCTATTAGACGGAGTATATGACGGGGATTTTGAACTGTCAGAGATTCCGAAATACGGAGACTTCGGTATCGGAACCTTTAACAAGCTTGACGGAGAGCTGATTGGGTTTGACGGCGAATTTTACCGTCTCCGTTCAGACGGAACTGCCACACCGGTCCAAAACGAGGACCGTTCTCCGTTCTGTTCATTTACGTTCTTTACACCGGACATGACGCACAAAATTGATGCGAAAATGACACGTGAAGAATTTGAAAAAGAAATCAACAGCATTCTGCCAAGCAAAAACTTATTTTATGCTATCCGCATTGACGGATTGTTTAAAAAAGTGCAGACAAGAACGGTAGAACTGCAAGAAAAACCTTACGTGCCGATGGTTGAAGCGGTCAAAACGCAGCCGATTTTCAACTTCGACAACGTGAGAGGGACGATCGTAGGTTTCCTGACACCAGCTTATGCTAACGGAATCGCCGTTTCCGGCTATCACCTGCACTTCATTGACGAAGGACGCAATTCAGGCGGACACGTTTTTGACTATGTGCTTGAGGATTGCACGGTTACGATCTCTCAAAAAATGAACATGAATCTCAGACTTCCGAATACAGCGGATTTCTTTAATGCGAATCTGGATAACCCTGATTTTGCTAAAGATATCGAAACAACTGAAGGAAGCCCTGAATAAAAGAAAAAAGAAAGCCTTTTTGTGCAGGGCTTTCTTTTTATTTGGCTCTTTTCCTGATTTTAGATAAAATAACGTCAAAAGGGTAAAGGTGTGGTCTGATGAAAATATTGGTTTTAGCAGTTCATCCTCATATGGAAACCTCAGTTGTTAATAAGGCGTGGGTAGAGGAATTAGGTAAACATGACAATATCACAGTACGGGAGCTTTATAAGGAATACCCGGATGAAGCGATAGATGTTGCGAAGGAGCAGCAGCTGTGTGAGCAATACGACCGGATTGTCTTTCAATTTCCGTTTTATTGGTACAGCTCTCCGCCGCTCTTAAAAAAATGGCAGGATCTTGTGCTGACTTACGGCTGGGCCTTTGGTTCAGAAGGAAACGCCTTGCATGGCAAGGAGCTGATGCTGGCTGTTTCAACAGGGAGCGAAGCGGAAAAATATCAAGCGGGCGGAGCAAATCATTACTCGATCAGTGAGCTTTTGAAACCATTTCAGGCCACGAGCAATCTGATCGGCATGAAATACCTGCCCCCATATGTGTTCTATGGCGTGAATTATGCAACTGCAGAGGATATTTCCCTCAGTGCAAAACGGTTAGCCGAATACATCCAGCAGCCTTTCGCTTAAAAGAAAAGCCCTGTCCGGCATGCGGCAGGGCTTCTTTATGATCAAAAATCCGGCAGCTCGGACAGGTTGTTTTCCTTTATGCCGTCCGGTTCACTTCGCAAAATATCACGCCCGTATTTATGGAAGACATCAACATGAGCGAGTTTTCCCGCTTGTGCTTCTGACAGCGCAGTGGGATAGTCGAGCTCTCTTCCTGTGTTCGTTTTCACTGCGATAATATTGTCATCCTCATTTCTTCTGACTGCAATAATTTCTTCTTGTCCAGATGGAACAGCTTGCTGTTCGCCGTTTGTTTGCTGAGCCTTATACGATTCATATGCTTGTTCAAATTGATCCATATTTACACCTCCACTTTTTAACGTGAACAAAAATGTCGATGATCATGTATGGTTTCGACACGGCATACGACAATATTTCCTGAGAAATATCGTGGGGATGTGACAAATCAATCCATAATAAAAGGGATTCCGCATAGACACGGAATCCCTTTCAGTTATTTTGTCATGTGTAAATCCTTTGTTTTCATATAGCCTGTCGCTCCGCCGTAATCAACGAATACCCAATCAAAATCAAAACCGCCTTTTTTCGTTTTACTCCAGCCTAAAAAAGAAACGCTTGTGTTTGCTGGAAGAGTCTTGATGCTTTTACCTTCAGCGGATGTATATACTTTTGTTTTTGTTTTGGTTTTTACTGTTGTAGCAGCTTTTACAATGTAATGAGTGGAGACAAAGCCTGTTTTGCCGTTTTTATAATGAACCTTTGCCCAGTCAGCGTTTGCGAAGGAAATCAGCTTTAAGCTGTCGCCCAAGTGCAGCGTATCGGCTTTATGACTTGATGCGGAAGCCTTCGTTCTGACATTTAGAGCCTCTGCTGACACCAAATAAGAATCAATCGGATAGCTGTATAAATCATCAATGCTTACAGTTGTTTCTGGCTGCTGTGCATGGATCGTGCTTGCGCCTCCTGCGGAAGCCGCAGTCATTCCGGCTGCAAGTGCCAGAGTGGATAATATTTTTGTTGTTTTGTTCATTTCGTTCCTCTCCTCACGTAAGAGAAATAGTTCATTCTATATCCCTATTCACGTTTTCACAGATTCCTAAACATAAAAAAGGATCAGATAAAGATCTGATCCTTGGCAATTATTTTTGTGTTTCTAGTTTGAGAGGTGCAGATATGGATTTTTTCACTTTTTTTCCGTGCAAAATATCATCGGCTGCTTCTGTAGCCAGTTTACCGATCAATTCAGGCTGCTGGGCGACGGTGGCTGAGAGCTTTCCGTCTTTAATGGAAGCGAGCGCATCTTTATTGCCGTCAAAACCGATCACTATAATATCTTTTCCTGAGCTGTTAATTGCTTCGAGAGCACCGAGCGCCATTTCATCATTGTGAGCAAAAACAGCTTGGATATCCGGATGTCCCTGCAGCAGGTTTTCCATGACAGTCAGGCCTTTGGTGCGGTCAAAGTCAGCTGATTGTTTGGTGACAACGTCAAGCTTTTCATCTGCGATGTTATGAAATCCTGAGCCGCGTTCTCGTGTGGCAGATGCGCCGGGCACGCCTTCTAGCTCTGCCACCTTTGCTCCTTTTCCAAGTTTGTCAGCAATGAATTCTGCGGCCATTTCGCCGCCTTTGACATTATCAGAAGCAACAAGAGTTTCAACTTTTCCTTGTTCGGCGGAACGATCGATTGTTACGACGGGCACACCGACTGAGTTTGCAGATTCTACTGCCGTTGAGATCGCCGAGGAATCAGTCGGGTTGATTAACAATGCGTCGACACCTTGCTGAATTAAGTCTTCTACGTCACTCGTCTGTTTTGATGAATCATTTTGTGCATCGACAATGATGACTTTCATTCCCCGTTTTTCAGCTTCTTTTTCGATACCCTTTTTTAATGAGACAAAAAAGGGATTGTTAAGCGTTGAGACGGACAAGCCGATGGTGAATTCCTTTTTGTTACCCGAGTTTGACGGCTTTGCCCATTGGGGAGGCTCAAGCGAACAGGCAGTTAATAAAAACAATGATAACGTTAAAATGACGGATACAGCCTTTTTCATATGAAAAACCCTCCTATGCTGACTTCTTGCGGTCTAATAGTACCGCAATTAAGATGACTATCCCTTTGACAACCAGTTGGTAAAACGATGAGACGCCAAGCAGGTTGAGCCCGTTATTAAGTGTGCCGATGATCAGCACCCCGATTAACGTGCCGACAATGCGTCCGCGGCCGCCGGAAAGACTTGTTCCGCCTAAGACGACCGCTGCGATAGCATCCAGTTCGTACGATTCCCCGGCAGTCGGCTGTGCTGAATGCAGGCGGGAGGTCAATATGGCGCCGGCAAGGGCGGATAAAAGTCCGGCTAAAGAATAGATCATCACTTTCACGCGCGTCACTTTAATGCCTGAAATGAGCGCGGCTTTTTCATTTCCTCCGATTGCGTACGTTCGGCGTCCGAACGGTGTTTTATGAAGAAGCACCCAAAGGATGACAAAGGCAAGAACCATCGTAATCGCCGGTACAGGAATGCCTAAAAAGTAACCGCGCCCAAACAGCTGAAAAGCGTAGTTTGTGCCAAGTCCGGTAATCGGATTTCCGTCTGTATACACAAGCGTCAGTCCGCGAAACACAGTCATGGTTGCAAGCGTGGCAATAAAGGGCGCCATTTTTCCTTTTGTGATCAATAGTCCGTTGATCATGCCGAGTACGCCACCAATGATACAGCCCAGGATAATCGCAAGAACCGGATCGACACCAGATACAATCATTCCCGCAACTAAAGCGCTGGACAGGGCAAGAATAGCGCCGACAGAAAGATCAATGCCGCCTGTTAAAATCACAAAGGTCATGCCGAACGCGATTAATCCGTTAATGGCGACCTGGCGAAGCAGGTTTAAAATATTCAGCGGTTCAAGAAAGCTGGGATTTAAAATAGATACAATGATCACGAGAATAAATAAACCGAGAAACGGGCCGAGCTTTTGCATGACTCCGTCGAAATGGATCCGTTTTTGTTCTGTTTGCAGTTGTTCCGTTTTCATATTACCGCCCTCCCGTGGCAAGTGTCATAATTCGTTCTTGTGTTGCTTCCTTCGCATCGATTTCTCCGCTGATTCTGCCTTCATGGACAACGATAATACGATCGCTCATTCCGAGAATTTCCGGCAGCTCTGATGACACCATAATGATGGCGACGCCGCGTTCTGTCAGCTCATTCATCAGCGAATAAATCTCCCGTTTGGCGCCAACATCCACACCTCTGGTCGGCTCATCCAAGATGAGCACTTTCGGCCCGATGCCGATCCACTTGGCAATCACCACTTTTTGCTGGTTGCCTCCTGATAAATGGCGTGCATGCGTTTCAGATGATGCCGTTTTGATGGTCAGGCGTTTGATTAACAGATCGACAAATTCAGCTTCCCGTTTGTAATCAATGAGGCCCTTTGGAGAAAAACTGGACAAATTGGGCAGAGCAATATTCTCGCGAATTGATGTGTCGAGCAGCAGCCCTTCATCTTTGCGGTTCTCTGTGATAAAGCCGATCCCTTTTTTCACCGCATCCTGCGGGTTCTTAATGGACGTCTTTTTTCCCGCGATCCATATCTCACCCGAGTCCAGCCTGTCAACGCCGAACAGCGCTCTCATGATTTCTGTCCGGCCGGCTCCCATCAATCCGGAAACACCAACGATTTCACCGGAACGAACATAAAAGCTGACATCTTCAAAACGTCCTTTGACGGAGGCATTTTTCACCTCGAATATTTTGTCGCCGAGAGAAGGAGTGCGTGTCGGATATCGTTCAGTCAGCTCGCGGCCGACCATTTTTTTGACGACTTCATCAAAATCGGTTTCTGAGATGTTTGTTGTGTCTACGGTTTTTCCGTCACGCATGATGGTGATTCTGTCGCAAATCGCAAAAATTTCTTCCATGCGGTGCGAAATGTATACAATGGATACACCGTTCTTTTTTAACGCTGTAATGACCTCAAATAGCTTGCTGATTTCACGTTCCGTCAACGCTGCTGTCGGTTCATCCATAATGATTACCTCAGCATTGGTCATGAGCGCTTTTGCGATTTCGATCATTTGCTGCTGTCCGACGGAACACTCGCCCGCTTCTTGATCAAGAGAAAGAGAGACAGACAGTTTGTCAAATTGCTCTTTTGCTAGCGCTTTCATTTTTCTCGTTTGTAGAACACCCAGCTTAGAGGATATCTCTTTTCCGATAAATAGATTCTCAAGAACGGTCATTTCCGGCCAGATATTCAATTCTTGATGGATAAAAGCGATTCCATGCTTTTCCGCTTCCTTCGGATTGGGAAAATACGTTTCGTTTCCGTTTATGCTGATTTGCCCTTTATCCGATTTATGCAGGCCTGTCAGAATGTTCATAAGCGTGGACTTGCCGGCGCCGTTTTCTCCCATTAATGCGTGAACCTCACCGGGCACGAGCTGAAAGGAAACGCCCGACAGCACTTGGTTTTTTCCGAATGCTTTATAAATGTCTTTCATTTCAATCTGCATGTCCCATCCTCCTTTCTAGAAAAGCACACCCGCCTGCAGGATACAGTTTGCATATGGTGTGAATTCACCTGTTCTTATAATTGCTTTTGCTTCTTTTGTCAGCAGCTTAAATTTTTCGTGAGAAAGGTATTCAATCTTCTGCTCAGCAAAAAGATTCTCTAGAAATATCGCATTCTCCTGATTAGAAGCTTTTATTTCAGATGCAGCAATGACTTTTTCGACGATCATCTCGTCTGCGAGCACTGCTGTTGTATCCTGGAAAGCCGGGAGACCCGGCTTCAGTGAAAGATCAATTTTCAAAACGCCGTCAGGAACGGGCAGCCCCGCATCCGCGATGACAATTTTATCAGTGTGGCCAAGATCGGCTAAAAGCTTGGCAAGATGGCTGTTCAGTATACCGTGTTTTTTCATGACAGCAGCTCCTCTACTTCTTTTCTTGTCGGCATTCCGCCTTGGGCGCCGAAGGAACAGACAGAAAGGGAAGCGGCACGGTTGGCAAACCGCAATGCAGCCTCAATGTCTTTTCCCTCCGCCAGAGCAACGGCGAAGGCTGCGTTAAACGTATCACCGGCTCCGGTAGTATCAACAGGCTTAACAGGGAAGGACGGGATGAGCCGCTCTTTGCTGCCTGCTGAATAGCGGACGCCTTGTTTTCCTTCCGTAATAAAGAGCTTCGCCGGGTAAAGCGCCAAGGCCTCAGAAACGGTAAGCCTAGGGAATAAGATCGACGCCTCGTGTTCATTCGGCGTGAGATAGGTGGCGTGATCAATTGTTTCCTGCTTCAGCGGGCGGGCCGGTGCCGGGTTAAGCATAATCGGGATATCGTGAGAATGGCAGTATCTGCACACCTCATCAACCGTTTCCTCCGGGATTTCCTGCTGAATCAGGACCATATCGATCTTTTCAATCTGTTCAAGCGCGTCAATCGCATAAGATGGGATGATGTCATCGTTCGCACCTTTGACGACGACAATGCTGTTATCACCTTCAGCAAGCACAATGTGGGCGGTTCCGCTTTCTTTATGTGTAACCGGTTCCATATAATCGGTGCGAACGCCGTTTGCTTTTAAATTATCCAAAATGGCTGTTCCATAATGATCGTCTCCGACCTTGCCAACCATAAACACGTGGGCGCCAAGTCTTGCAGCAGCAACGGCCTGATTTGCTCCTTTACCGCCCGGCACAGTCTGAAACGACGTGCCAAGTACTGTTTCACCGGCTTTTGGGCGTTTGTCCGAGGTGACCACTAAATCCATAGAACAGCTTCCAATCACACAAATATTACGCATCATGATCTTCCTTTCTTGTCGTCTTTCTTCCTATATAGGTGACGGGCATTTGAATCGCCGTTTCTGTCAGCGGCTGTTTTTTGATGATACGCAAAAGCAGTTTGGCTGCTTCTTTGCCCATGTCATATGCAGGCTGTTTAATTGTAGACAGAGGCGGGAACAGCAGCTCGCTTTGCGGAATGTCATCATATCCGATAATTTGAATATCCTCCGGCACGTTTTTTCCGCGCCGCAATGCTTCATGTAAAACCGCAGCGGCTTGAATATCATTACTCGCTATCACACCATCTGTCTCAGGATATGAGGCAAACAGTTCCTTCGCCATCGATTGCGCATCCTTGAAAGAAAATGAAGCCGTCTCGATGACTTGAAAATCAACTTCGGCCTGCTGTAAGACCTCCAAAGCGCCGTTAAAGCGGTCTTGAGCGGTCGGCAGGTGAGCGGGGCCTCTCAAGAGCGTAATGCGCTTGCTTCTTCCGTGAATGATGGCTTCGGCAGCTAATTTTCCTCCTGTATGGCCGTCACTGGACACAGAAGGAGCGCCTTCAGGTGTTCTGTCCAGAAAAACGACTGGGTGATTCATGCCGCTGTATTCATCAAGATCCGGGTAATTCGTTGCGGTAATAATGCCAGCGACATGATTTTGTTTAAAGGTTTGAAGGTACTCAAGTTCTTTTTTTAATTCCTCGTCACTGTTGCCGAAAATAAGGCGATAGCCTTCCCGGTTCAATTCATCCTCCGCACCGCGGGCAAGCTGGGGGAAGAAAGGGTTTGTGATATCCGGGAGCAAAAGCCCGATCAGCCGGGATTCTCTTTTATAAAGAGATCTGGCGACTTCATTCGGGTAATAGTTCAGCTTCTCCATCGCCGCTATGACACGCGTTCGCGTTTCTTCATGTACATAGCCGTTGTCATTCAGGACACGGGATACCGTCGCCACAGAAACGCCCGCCGCTCCGGCGACATCTTTAATTGTAGCCAAAACAGCTCCTCCTTTTATGTAACCGTTTACATAGATAGATTATCATGAGCAATCCGAAGTTGGCAATAAAAATATCAAAAGAAATCTAATTGTAAATTGTATATATA
>NZ_JAJSOZ010000016.1:0-75735 GCF_021282335.1 Bacillus sp. G16
TACCCACGTGTTACTCACCCGTCCGCCGCTAACATCAGGGAGCAAGCTCCCATCTGTCCGCTCGACTTGCATGTATTAGGCACGCCGCCAGCGTTCGTCCTGAGCCAGGATCAAACTCTCCGATAAATGGATCACAGGTTAAGTTCACCGCGTTCTGCGGCGACACCTGTGTGACCTGCATCGTGCAGGCCTTAGTTTGACTGACTACGCACATCGCTGTGCGATTTATTTAAAAATGAATTAACAGGTACGTTTTGTCTTGTTTAGTTTTCAAAGATCATTCTGTTACTTACTTCTCAATGAAGCAGCTTTACTAATATAACATTTGGCTTCTTTTTTGTCAACAACTTTTTTTCAAATTGTTTTGAAGCTTCTTGTTTTGTCTGCTGTTCATCAGCGACGTTTAATAATATAACACCTGTATTCATTTATAGCAATAGTTTTTTTAAAAAAATCTATAAAACAAATAAACTATAATCTTCGTCATGGTATCTGTCGCGTATTTATCATATAACTATTTTAAAAGAACATCTATTCAGTAATGCAATCTTGTTGTTTTTTTCTTTTTCTTGTATAGTAGAAACGAACTAAATACTGATGACCACAAGGGGAGCATTAAAGCTGAGAGTGAGCGGTTACGTTCTGACCCTTTGAACCTGTTAGTTAACGCTGGCGTAGGGATGTGGCAAAGTCAAATGAATTGCAGATTGTAAAGCAGTGCGTGGAACTTTTCTCATCCTTCCGCGTACTGCTTTTTTGTTGTCCTTTTGGTTTGTCTATTGATGGAAGGGGATTTTTATGAATCAATCTAAGCAACTGGTTCGCCTTATTGAAATTGCAATTATGACTGCGGCGGCTGTTATTTTAGACATCGTCTCAGGAATGTTTCTCCGTATGCCTCAAGGAGGCTCGGTCTCCATCATGATGATTCCGATCTTTTTGATTTCGTTTCGGTGGGGTGTCAAAGCAGGCCTTACTACCGGTCTGCTGACAGGCCTTGTTCAAATAGCGATCGGAAACTTATTCGCACAACATCCTGTTCAGCTATTGCTAGATTACCTTATCGCGTTTGCAGCTATCGGATTAAGCGGATTTTTCGCTTCTTCTGTCCGTAAAGCCTCTGTATCAAAAACAAAAGGGAAACTGCTTGTTTCAGTAGTCAGCGCAGTTTTTATCGGCAGTTTCCTGCGCTATGCCGCACATGTCATTTCAGGGGCTGTGTTTTTCGGCAGCTTCGCTCCAAAAGGAACGCCTGTATGGATTTATTCTTTAACTTATAATGCTACCTATATGGTTCCTTCATTCATCATCTGTGCAATTGTCCTTTGTTTATTATTTATGACAGCACCGCGTTTGCTCAAAACTGACAGAGCTTAACGAGAAACCCCCAGCGCAATCCGCTGGGGGTTGTTTTTTGCTATCTGTTAAGGACTGTTTTCAAAGCAGGAAGATCCGGCCAGCCAAACCCTATTTCTTTCAGCCTTTCTCCTGCAATTTCAAAGCTGTCCTCCGCTTCTCTTTCAGGGGAATAGGACTGATAAAATGTAATTGAGGGGTTCTTCTCCATCACCCAAACAAACATGCTCGAAAAGCCATGATGAAGCAAAAACTCTGCTCCTTTTGCTAAGAGCGCTCTCCCTGCCCCTTGCCGCTGATGTTCTTCTAAAAGGTAAATAGCGTATAGCTCGCCGTCATAGCCTTTTTGTTCAGAGCGGATAGGTCCAAATGAAGCAAAGCCGAATATCGAACCTTTTTCATCCTGAGCGACAAATACACCCTTTAACGAGCGGCTTTTCCATTTGTCTTCAAATTCCTTATAATTCAGACTGTTTAAGTAATCAGCCGGGACAATTCCGCGATATGTTGTCCTCCAGCTGTCCACATGCACCTTTGCAATGTCCTTTATATCTTCTACCTTTGCTTCTCGTAAGATTACCATCTGCTGCTATCCTTTCCGCAGTCATTATTCTGGTTTTTGGACCGTTTTTGCTTCTTTTATTTCATTTGTTAATTCGTTAATGCTTTGTTTTACGTTTCCTTTTCCTGAAAAGTTCTCAATCATTTCTTTTACGTCAATTCCCGACGATGCTTTCAAGCTTTCTTGCAGGCTTGACATTAAGTTTGTCGCATAGCTGGTTACTTTGTTGGCGCCGCTTGATTCACCGCTTCCACCTGTATCAACAACGGTGATTTTATCAATATTTGAAAGAGGTGCAGCAGCTTGTTTCGCGTATTCCGGAAGCATTTTTACGATCATGTCGAAGATCGCAGCCTGCCCGTACTGCTCGAAGGCAGCCGCAATTTTCTCTTTTGCTTCCGCTTCTGCCAGACCTTTTAGGCGGATAACCTCAGCTTCTGTTTCCCCTTTCGCTTTTTCAGCTTCTGCTTTTGCCAGTCCGTCAATTCTGACTTTTTCCGCCTCAGCCTTCGCCATTGCTTCTATACTGTACTTCTTGGCATCGGCTTCCGCGAGCTGTTTGGCTTTCTCGGCTGCTGCGGACTGCTCGACTGAATAACGGTCTGCATCGGCTTTTTTCTTTACCTCTGAGTCGTATTGGCGTTCACGGCGAAGAATTTCTTTTTCTTCCAGTTCTATTTGTTTTTGGCGTTCGATAATTTTAACCTGCATTTCCTGCTCTGTGACTTGCTGGCGCGCCCTGGCAGTCTCTAAATCATATGCCTGGTCGGCATTCGCTTTTGCCGTATCTTGTTCTCTGCGGTATTCAGCCATTTTGAGCTGATTGATTTTTTCAGCTTCAGCGATTTCTGTCGCCCGTTCAAGTTCTGATTTTTTTGCATCTTTGTCCGCTTCTGCCCGCTTAATCCGGGTTTCTTTATCAGCCTCTGCTGTTGCGATATCAGCATCACGCTTTACCTGGGCAATTCTCGGTTTCCCTAATGATTCAAGATAACCGTTTTTATCACGTACATCTTTAATGGTAAAGGAGACAATCACAAGCCCCATTTTCGCGAGGTCCTGTGAAGCGACACGCTGCACCTCTTGAGAAAATTTCTCCCTGTTTTTATAGATTTCTTCAACTGTCATTGAGCCGAGAATGGAACGAAGATGGCCTTCTAAAACCTCTCGCGCTTCCTGCTCACGATCTTCTTTTGATTTTCCTAAAAATTGTTCGGCCGCTGTAGCGATTTCTCCTATAGAACCGCCGATTTTAATAATCGCAGTTCCATCGGCCATTACAGGCACTCCTTGTTCTGTATAGACTTCAGGTGTCGAAACATCCAGTTTGCTTGATAATAGGCTTAGCGGCTCTGCCTGCTGGAAGACGGGAAGAACAAAGGTTCCTCCGCCGCGGACGATTTTAATACGGTTGCCGCCTTCATCGACATGAACGTTTTTATTGCCGAGATAGCTCCCCGTTACGATTAACGCTTCATCAGGCCCTGCCGTACGATACTTTGTGATAAACACGGCTATTAGTGCAATTAATAAAAAGAATACAACTCCGATGACAATTATAATCGGCATTGTCATATCACATTCCTCCTTGTTTTATATAGGTTCATGCGGAGTAACCGAAAGAACTCCGTTGTTGACATCTACAACTAAAACCGTTGTTCCGTAACTGATCTGCTGATTCTCAAAGCTGACCGCTGACTTCGAGATGGTGCCGCCTATCCCTTCAATGACCACTTCACCAAACCCGTCAACAGGAACAGCTGTAATCACTTTACCGACTCTTCCTTTTAGATCAGCTTCTTTATAAGCCAAAGATTCTTCAGCGGATGATAATGGTACGAGTACAAAGATGTGAAGCAATGTCACCAGAATGATCGAAAGGATGCAAGATAAAAACGCGAGCAACAGGCTGGACAGGGGCAATATAAGCTCGCCTATATATCCGCCTGCTGAAAAACATGTGAAAAATGCGAGCACCAATGTCGGATTAAGAAGCGGAATGCCTTCTGACATCCCTGCAAATACATCCCCGAAAAATAGAAATAACAGCGTAAGACTGCCCGCAATAATAAGCGTATAAAGATAAATTGTTTGTATAGGAACGCCCAATAACTCCAAATGCCTCATCCTTTCCTCATCAATGCATTGATGAACGGCTGCCGTTACCATTTATACGAGACACAATGGAAGAGGTTTCAAAATTTTTAGATAAATACTCCCTGTTAAGTGCTTTATAAATGATAATTGCTTATATATATGGTAATGTCATTTTAGGAGGAGATATGATGAGTATCTTTAATGAAGCCAGATTAGAAACGTGGAACGAAGTGAAAGGACTTTCTGACGAAAAGCTGAATCAAAAGCCTTCTGCTGAAGAATGGAGCATACGTGAAGTTCTTGACCATTTGAAAAAAATCGATATGGCCGCACAAAAAATGCTGAAGGAACGTGTAAAGGAAGCTCCTGTTAAAGAAGTTGAAGAAAAACCGCTTGAGACTGCACAGGACAGAAACAATAAACGGAAAGCTCCGAGTCACCTTGAGCCTGAGCATGATTTTATTTCAGGCAGTCAAATGAAACGCGAGCTTGATGTAGTGAGAGAGCAGCTGACAGCTGCAATTGCCTCTCTGAAAGAAGAAGATCTTAAGAGAGTGCTTCCGCATCCTGTGTTTCAAGAGCTGACTGTCAGACAGTGGATCGATTTTATCGGCCACCATGAAAAACGGCACCTCAGCCAGATTAAAGAAATTAAAGAAAAGGTAGAAAGGGTCTGATTTGATCAGACCCTTTCTGCTTTTCGTTTGACTTTCCGCTGATAGGAATGAACTTCTATTTCATCACCTGCATAAACAGCACCGGGTCTCTCAACAATGCAGACAATCCCTCTTATGCCCAGTGCGTGTCGGACGAAAGCAGGCGCCAGCTTCGGCTTATCCGGATAATAAGATTGAATGACTTCGCCCGGCTGGATACACGGATCATTTTCTCCCTCACACAGCAAAGCGGCTCCGCTTGGGAAAATGAGCCGGCTTCCTTCTTTTAATGATGTGAAATCATGTATGCCGCTGACTGCCACATTCGCCCCAAGCCATTCCGGCAAAATGCTCGGCACTCCCATTTGTAAAGCAATTTGATCACATTCCTCTATTGATACAATAGAAATTTGTCTGCGGTTGAAAATTTCTGTCCCTTTTGAAAACATCGGTTCTCTGGCTCCCGCTTTTTTGGTCAGGCCAAAATGCAAGTCGCCGGGGATGCCGCCATAATCAAAATCAAGCTTGTCCATTTGCTTTGTTACGAAACTTTCTGTATCTGCGATATATAAGCCTTCCGTTCTTGCAGTCATACGCTTCCACATCAGCCGGTACCTTCCTTCTTCTCTAAAATTTCCATCTATGCTTCATTATCCAAAAAAAATCCCGCTCTGTAAATGAGCGGGACATCGATTATACTGTTTTAGGTGTAAGGTTAAAGCAGCGCTTGTAGATCCAATTGTATGCTTTTTCATTTAAATCTCTAGGATTTCCGAAGGTTTGCGGATCTTTCATTGCTTCTTTTGACAAGCGTTCGATCATATCAGGTGATACTCCCTGCTCTTCTAAAGTCGGTACTTCTAAATCTTCAACAAGGTCATACATCCAATTGACAGATGCTTTCGCAGCTTCTTCTGTTGTCATATTGCTTGTATCAATACCAAACGCTTTCGCAATACGTGCAAACTTCTCAGGATAGCCCTTCCAGTTGTACTCCATGACAGGGCCCATCATCGCAGCCACACATTGACCGTGAGCGACTGGGATAATACCACCAAGCGTTTGGCTCATCGCATGAGCCGCGCCCGCTGATTCACTGCCGTAAGAAAGACCTGCAAGCATCGCAGCCTGCGCCATTCCGTATCTTGCTTCCAGATCCTCTCCGTCAGCAAATGCTCTTCTAATGTAATGAGCGGCATATTCAATCGCCATCAAGGCAACTGCATCCGTAATTGGCTGCGCAAATTTCATAGTATAGCACTCAATGGCATGAGCAAGCGCATCAATTCCCGTCATGGCTGTTACATGCGGAGGCATTGAAATATGAAGCTCAGGATCAATGATGGTCAGGTGCGCTGCGATCAGCGGACCGCCCGTGTTGAATTTGAATTCTCTTTCTTCATCTGTGATAACCGCCCACTGGGTTACTTCCGATCCTGTTCCGGCCGTTGTCGGAATTGTCGTCAGCGGAGGAATGCGGTTTTCCAGCGGTTTTTTTCCATCTGCCGCTTCATAATCAAGCACGCTTCCTTCGTGAGTTGCTTCTACTCCGATTGCTTTCGCTGTATCCATGGAGCTTCCGCCTCCAACTGCCACTAAACCATTACAGTTCTCTTTTTTGTATAGCTCAGATCCTTCATTCACCAGACGGACAGGCGGGTTTGGCTCTACTTTATTAAAGAGCACCACTTCAATGCCTGCTTCTTTAAGTGATTCGATAACAGGATCAGCGACGCCGGCTTTATAAATCCCAGGGTCTGTGACAAGAAGTGCTTTTGAAACACCCAGCGCAGCTACTTCTTCACCCGTATGCTTGACGGCTCCGATTCCGTGCTTAATCACAGTCGGAATTTCAAATGTGTGGAATTTTTGCATGCTTTCTACTTTCATATTTAATGTCATCATTAATCTCCCCCTCTTATGAATTGAACCAATTAACCGCTGCTGGTTTTGTATTGCGATACACATGTTTGACTTCTGTGTATTCTTCAAGGCCCATTTTTCCAAGCTCGCGTCCGAACCCGGATTGCTTATAGCCGCCCCATGGCGCCTGCGCAAAATACGGATGGAAATCGTTAATCCAAACGGTTCCCATTCTCAAGCGGGCTGCTACGCGTTCACACTTTTCAATATCTTTTGACCATACCGCTCCGGCCAAGCCATAGATGGTATCATTTGCAAGCGTGATTACCTCTTCTTCCGAGCTGAAGGTTTCGACCGTCAATACAGGACCGAAAACCTCTTCCTGAACGATTCTCATGCCAGACTTGCAGTTAGAGAAAATAGTAGGTTCATAGAAAAACCCGTTTTGCAGCGCAGGATCTTCCGGGCGCTTGCCGCCTGTCTCCAGCTTTGCGCCTTCTTGTATTCCGATCTCTACATATTTTTCTACCTTTGCCCTGTGCTCTGCAGAAATAAGCGGGCCGCTTTCTGTCTCTGCGTGAAAACCGTTGCCGAGTTTTATGCGCTTTGCCCGTTTGACAAGCTCTGCTAAAAACTGATCGTGAATGGCATCTTCAACAAGCAAGCGGGAACCGGCAGAGCATACTTGGCCGGCGTGGAAAAATACAGCGTTTAATGCCTGATCAACCGCAACCTCTAAATCCACGTCCTTGAAAACGATATTTGGATTTTTCCCGCCCAATTCAAGCGCGATTTTTTTGACATTTCCGCTTGCCGCCTGCATGATTTTTTTGCCTGTTTCGATTCCACCCGTAAACGAAATCAAATCGACGTCTTTGTTAGCGGCAAGCTCGTCGCCCACTGTGGCTCCCGGTCCAAGGACAAGATTCGCGACCCCTTTTGGAACACCGGCTTCTTCCATTAGCTTAAAGACTTTGATTGTCGTCAGCGGCGTGATCTCACTCGGCTTCATGACGATCGTATTTCCTGCAGCCAGTGCAGGCGCGATTTTCCAGCTCGCTTGCAGGAGCGGATAATTCCACGGAGTGATCTGGCCGCATACCCCGATTGGCTCTCTGATGATTTTGCTTTCCGAATCAGGGATCGGAGATGAAATGATCTCTCCGCCATCTTTGTCCGCCAATCCGGCGTAGTATTGAAAAACATTGGCGATATCGTCCATATCGGCCTTACTTTCTTCGAGTGTTTTTCCCGTATCAAGAGATTCAAGCTCAGCCAGTTCATCAAGATCGCGTCTGATTAATTCCGCAATTTTCAGAACAATATTCCCGCGTTCAAGCCCAGATAGAGATGGCCATTCTCCTTTGTCAAATGCTCTTCGCGCGGCTGCGATTGCCTTGATGGCGTCCTCTCGCCCTCCCTCGCTTACGGTTGCAATTTCTTCTTGATTAAATGGATTGATAATGCTTCGGATCTGCTCTTTTTCGGCACTGATCCATTCTCCGTCAATGTATAATGTTTGACTCATATAAGCCTCCTTGACGTAAATAAAGTTTGTTAAATAAAAATTTAACGTTTTTAACAACCTTAATCTAACACATGGTTTTTAAACTGTCAAAGCCCCATCTTGATTTTTCATTTTGACTTTTCTTTATGTTTCGTTAAGATAAAGAACATAAAGAAATAACTTAACGAATTTAATTTTCTAAAGGAAAAGAGGGTCAGTATGGATGAAAATCCAGAGTTTGCAACTATAGAACAGGCACGGGATCTTGTTATCGACTCCATTGCTGAAACGATGGATCTTTACGGAATTACCCGCAGTGTCGGGATCTTATATGGGACGATGTATATGAGGGATGAGATGACGCTTGACGAAATGCGTGAGGAATTGCAAATGAGCAAGCCAAGCATGAGCACAGGTGTCAAAAAGCTTCAGGACTTAAATGTAGTGAAAAAAACATTTCACCGGGGCATCCGTAAGCATACATTTGTGGCTGAAAAAGATTTCTTTAAATTTTTCACTAATTTCTTTCCGCCAAAATGGGAGCGGGAAGTTCAAGTGAATGTAGCAGCGATTGAGGAAGCTCAGGCTGATTTACAAGAGGTTTTAAGCAAGGAAGGTCTCAGTGAGGACATAAAAAATGAAGCGCTCCAGTTATACGAGCAGCTGGAAAGCTCTAAAGCCTACTATGACTGGCTGAAACGTCTTGCTGAATCGGTGCAGAGCGGGGAAATTTTTAAGTTTATACCGATCGAAACAAAGTAAAACAGAAAACGCCTGGGAAACCGGGCGTTTTTTTGTTCGTTTATATGTAATTACTACAAATTTGAAAAATACGGGAAAAACACCCCATTTACTTCCAAAATATTTGATGGTAATTTTATGTAGGTAAAATTTGTATTTGGCCATTCAGAGGAGGTGAAAAGCGGGCAGGCCTGTATATTTTATAACTTTTTAGGGGGAATTTTATTATGAAACGCAAATTATTATCTTCTTTGGCAATCAGTGCATTAAGTCTCGGCTTACTCGTTTCTGCACCTACAGCTTCTTTCGCGGCTGAATCTAAATCAACTTCCGCTCATACCGAGTCTACTATGAGAACACAGTCATCAGCTTCATTGTTTGCAACAATCACAGGGGCCAGCAAAACTGAATGGTCTTTCTCTGATATCGAATTGACGTATCGTCCAAACACGCTTCTCAGCCTTGGCGTTATGGAATTTACATTGCCAAGCGGATTTACTGCAAATACGAAAGACACGATGAACGGAAATGCTTTGCGTACAACACAGATCCTCAACAACGGGAAAACAGTAAGAATTCCTCTGGCACTTGATTTGTTAGGAGCTGGCGAATTTAAATTAAAACTGAATAACAAAACACTTCCTGCCGCTGGTACATATACTTTCCGTGCGGAGAATAAATCGTTGAGCATCGGAAATAAATTTTACGCAGAAGCCAGCATTGACGTGGCTAAGCGCAGCACTCCTCCGACTCAGCCATGCGGCTGCAACTAATCTAAAAGACCGGTTCACGCCGGTCTTTTTTGCGTTTTCACCTCCCCTTTTTTCTCTATTTCCAGTTATCTTTTTTCTTGTTTAAAATTTAAATTGACAAACACTAGAAACAGGAGTAAATTCTTGAGTGTTCAATTTCATACAAACTCTTTTACCGCTTAATCAAACACGAACGGGGGAACCAACGATTGGCTGTTTTATTAACAGCCTTGGGGTGAATCTTACTAAGTAAGAGGGGGTACTCTGAATCCCTAATCCGACAGCTAACCTCGTAGGCGTATACAGAGAGGAGGTCTATTTTCGGCCATTCTTTGCAATGGCCTTTTTTACTTCAAAAACGTTAATTTACTAAGGGAGATATGAACATTGGGAAGAATTAAAAATAAGCAATTTGCCGTGATCGGGCTGGGCCGTTTTGGCGGCAGCATTTGCAAAGAGCTGCATAGAATGGGCCACGAGGTCCTTGCGATTGATATCAACGAAGAAAAGGTAAATGCATACGCTTCTTACGCAACTCATGCAGTGATTGCCAACGCCACCGAAGAGAACGAATTGCTTTCATTGGGAATACGTAATTTTGAATATGTGATTGTTGCCATCGGAGCGAATATTCAAGCGAGTACGCTGACTACCTTATTATTAAAGGAGTTTGACATCCCGAACATTTGGGTAAAGGCGCAAAACTATTATCATCATAAGGTGCTTGAAAAAATCGGCGCTGACCGCATTATTCATCCTGAAAAGGATATGGGCGTCAAAATCGCACAAAGCCTTTCTGATGAAAACGTTTTGAATTACATTGATTTATCTGATGATTACAGTATTGTCGAGCTGCTGGCAACACGCAAGCTTGATTCAAAATCGATTATTGATCTGAATGTAAGAGCGAAGTACGGCTGCACGATCCTGGCTATTAAACATCATGGAGATATTCGTCTTTCTCCCGCACCTGAAGACATCATTCACGAACAGGATTGCCTGGTAATCATGGGGCACAAAAAGGATATTAAACGTTTTGAAAACGAAGGGATGTAGACAAAGGTGACAATTCAAAAGGATAAAGTGATCAAATGGGTTCGGTTTACACCGCCTCAAGTGCTTGCAATCGGTTTTTTCCTTATCATTATCATCGGTTCTGGGCTGTTAATGCTTCCGATTTCTACAACGAAGCCATTGTCATGGATAGACGCCCTTTTTACTGCGGCTTCCGCTACAACCGTTACTGGGCTTGCAGTTGTCGACACCGGCACTCAATTTACACTTTTCGGGCAAACGGTCATCATGGGGCTGATTCAGATCGGCGGGCTTGGATTTATGACATTTGCCGTTTTGATCGTCATGATATTAGGAAAAAAAATCGGATTAAAAGAACGAATGCTTGTCCAGGAAGCCTTAAACCAGCCGACAATCGGCGGCGTCATAGGCCTTGTCAAAGTCCTGTTTCTGTTTTCGATTAGTATTGAATTGATAGCAGCACTCATTTTATCCATCCGGCTTGTGCCTCAGTATGGCTTGGCATCCGGCTTGTTTGCCAGTCTGTTTCACTCGATATCTGCTTTTAACAATGCCGGGTTTTCGTTGTGGCCGGATAATTTGATGAGCTACGTTGGCGATCCTACAGTGAACCTTGTGATTACTTTCTTATTTATTACAGGAGGGATCGGATTTACAGTTCTGTTTGACGTTATGAAACATCGGCGCTTTAAAGCCTTTTCTTTACATACGAAGCTCATGCTGACAGGAACGCTGATTCTGAATGCGATTGCTATGCTTGTGATCTTTATTTTAGAGTACAGCAACCCTGGCACGCTTGGCCACCTGCATATAGGGGATAAACTGTGGGCTTCCTATTTTCAGGCAGTGACGCCGAGAACCGCAGGCTTCAATTCCCTCGATTTCGGAAGCATGAGAGAAGGAACAATTGTATTTACTTTATTATTGATGTTTATCGGAGCAGGAAGCGCCTCAACGGCGAGCGGCATTAAGCTGACTACGTTCATCGTGATTTTAACGTCTGTTATCGCTTATTTGCGAGGTAAAAAAGAAACGGTTATTTTCCGCCGTTCCATCAAATATCCGATTATCATTAAGGCTTTAGCTGTGAGCGTCACCAGTCTATTCATCGTGTTTTTAGGAATTTTCGCCCTGACGATCACAGAACAAGCGCCCTTTATTCAAATTGTATTTGAAACCTTTTCCGCATTCGGAACTGTCGGTCTATCAATGGGATTGACTCCTGAACTCACAGCAGCAGGAAAATGTATTATTATTGTCATCATGTTCATCGGAAGAATTGGTCCTTTGACGTTCGTCTTTTCATTCGCGAGAACAGAGAAATCAAATATTCGTTACCCTGACGGCGAGGTATTTACGGGATGATAACAAAAAATCCGGCGATTTAGGCGCCGGATTTTTTTATGATTCGATATGAGATTGATTTTGTCTTTTTTCCTGCTCCGCAATGATTTCGTTATCTTCTGCGTTATCACGGGTCACTTTTTGTGTAAGAATCGCACCGACCGCTACAAGTATCATAACAGCAATGTAGTAGCCTTTTTCATTGAGTTCCAGGTTATCAGCATTATAGAGTCCGACACTAAACAAAAATACTCCCGCAAAAAAAGTGAAATAAGCTAATACTGTAAAAGCAACCGTGTTTCTCCGTCTATATTTCTGCACCTTTGTTCCCTCCTGAAAGCATAGTCAATAAGTGATAACTTCCGTGGAATATTATACCTCAAATTCCCCGGAATGGAACAAAGAATTAAAAATACCAGTAAAAAGGTCTCAGGTTGCTTCCTTTATTTCAACAGCTGAATCATCAATCCAGCCGATGAGTTTATCATTGATTTGAAATTGGTACCATACGGACTGGCCTTTCTGCTTTTTAGATACAACCTTTATGTCCTTGCCGACGTAAGATTGGGCAGATGTCAGTTTAATGGACCGATCATCAGTAGAAGGCTTGGACCATACGTCTTGAACGGCACTGTCTTTGATAGAACCGTATAAATCCACTGATTTCAGGGATGGATTTACCTCATCGTACTCATCTAAATCGTATTTTTCTACAATAGCGCTGATTTTGTCAGCGTAGTCAGGGTCTGTAGCATATCCTGCTGTTTGCAAGGCAGTTGCCGCTTCCTTATAATCCTCAGCCTCAAGCACCGGTTTATACTTCTTTTTATTCCACGATGTGCCGCGGACAAACAATTGGGCGTGGTCATTCATAGATTCAAAAAACGTGCTGTATTTTCGAAACTTCGCGCGAATGGTTTTTCTTTTCCCTTTTTCAAATTCGTCCGTTTCCATCGTGACGTGATGGCCTTTATAATTTCCTTTTACGCCAAAAAGGTTGTTGGCCTGAGCAGCAAGCTCGCTGTTCCCCCAGTCAGATTCGAGAATGGCCTGAGCGATCGTGATGCTGGGGAGGACATGATATTTCTCATACAAAATTTGTGCATGTCCGGACAGGCTGTCAATAAATACTTGCTGTTCATCAATTTCTTCAGGTTCTTTGGATGTTTCAATCGGTTTTGATAAAGTTGTCGCTAATACAAACAGGGCTAGCGGAATCGATACAATGAAAAATAGTGAAATGAAGAGTCTACGTTTTTTCAGTTTTTTACGGGCCATGAAAACCTTCCTTCAAGTTAAAAGATTACGAATGTAAAAGAATCTACTTTTAGAATTTTACTTGCACTTCTAATATTTTTCAATTCTTTAGGGATAAAGTTGTGAAAGGATTGCAAACAAAAAACCTTTTCCCTCAAGGAAAAGGTTTTGATCATATATCAAATTTCTGTTTAAACTTTCTGAGTGCATTACGATATTCTGTATCATGTATTACTTTATGTGATTTGACAGCAGCCTTTGACAGTGCTGAAACGGCCGGTTTTTCCGGAGCCGGTTTCGCTTTATCATGCGGTTTATGAGCCAACTTGTGCCCCATACCTGTGGCGTTCATACAGAATGATAAGCAAACGAGCAGCACGCTCAGGACAAAAGAAATGAAAAAGAGATCATGATAAGCAGTCATCATAGAAACCTGCATCGTACCGCTTTGTCTGGCAGCATCTTTTTTCGTAAAGAAGCCGATGAGGATTGGAACTCCCATATAGACAAACAATCTTAAAAACTGAACAGCTGTCATTCTCTTGACCAAATCAGGCAGCGGGCCGCCCATAGCAGCTCCCATCAGCCCAGCGGCAACTGTCAGCCCTGTTCCAGCCGCAAGCATAATAAACAGCACTGCGAATATAGAGAGTGACGCTTGATCCTGCATATGCAGCCATTGAAAATTCACAAACACGAGAATGAGGCCGCCGATAATACCGAGCATCCCTGGCCCGACTCTATCATAAAACAGTGCGCTCAAAATGGCCGCGATCGCCACTCCGATTAAAAGAGTCAAGTTTAGAAGAATGAGATGCTCCTGAGAAATATCATACATTTGACGGAGCAAGCCTTGAAAAGCAGCAAGGCTGACAGCTACCGTTATCGTCCCTGTAGCTATGATAAATAAACCGAGCACCGGTTTTGGCAGCAGCATCAGTTTAATAGAAATAAAGGGGTTCTTCACTTTATATTCCACAATCAATAGAACAAGGAGCAAACATAACGTAATCCCGAAACCAGTCCATACATAACCTGATGAAAGCCCCCATTTTTGCAGAAGAATGAAAGTAACCGCTGAGGCTGCGGCAAGGCAGACAGATAAAAGGATTCCCGCACCATCTAGCGGCTGTTCTTGTTCTGCCGCCCCATGATGCTCATCATGAAGAAAGAAATAGCTCACCGCGACACCGATCAGTGACAGTGTGCCAAAGATGAAAAACAGCCATCTCCAGTGGCCGCAGCTTGTTGCAATTGTTCCTAGGATCGTACCGATGATAACAGAGCCATAAAATCCCCCGATCAGCACCAGCAGTGCATAATTCCTGCGGTCAATCGGAAATGACAGAACAAGCATAGGGATCATAATCATCAGCATGACGCCTGTAGCCGCTCCCTGTAAAAAGCGCCCTGCCGCCATCCATGCAATATCGCTCGAAAATGCGAAGAGCAGTGAGCCAAGTATAAAAACGGGTAATGAAGCCAAATAGATCGGACGGGCACCGAATTTTTTCCTCAGCAGCGGTCCTGCCGGCACTAATAAAGCAAAGGCCATATTGCCGATCAATATTGGATTTACTGATGTGAAGTCACTTGTTCCAACCGTCTTCTGAACAAGGCCTTGAACTGACGACAACGCCGTGTTAGACATCAATCCCGGCCCGACCGCTAAAACGGCAAGCAAAGAAATCACCCAATAGTGTTTTGTCTTCATGTTGTCATTCCTTCCTATATGAATACATACGAAACACATCTTTTTTTGAAAACAAAAGAAGCTAATAGATTTTGCATGCCATTAGCTTTCATTCTAATTCTCTCCCCATCAGGGGACATGATATTATTTTATGATAATATGTGAATAAATGAGCATATACTCAAACATTATTCCAAACCGATGGTGTTTTGTCAATGGCGCAAATTTCAAGCACAAAACACGAACAGCTTTGCCCGGAGCCATAGGGCTCGAACTCCACTTCGTGAGCTTCCATAACCGAGTCAATCAAAGTAAGCCATTTTAAAAGTGCATCGGAAAAATCTTTCGCCTTCTTCTTAGGTAACGACGGCGCTTTTCCGTTCACTTTTTTATTAAAATTCGAATTAATAAACATGAATAAGTTGTTGGCCGCACATTTTTTTGTGTTCACTAGGCGTTTGCCGCCTCTAAATTGTATATAGGTAAATATCATGAATTAATCTGCGAAATACCTATGCTAGTCAATAAATGACCCGGGAGGCAAAAACGTATGGAACTGTATGAGTGTATCCAAAACATTTTTAGCGGCTTGAAAAATCCATCGGTTAAAGATTTGGAAACTTCTTTAAAACAAATTCCACACGCATCAACATTGAGTCAACCGTATATTAAGGAACCAGACCAGTACGCTTACGGCCGAAATGCAATCTTTAGAAACAACGAATTGGAAGTTATCGTTATTAACATTCCGCCACACAAGGAGACAGCAGTACATGATCATGGTCAATCCATTGGTTGCGCAATGGTGTTAGAAGGAAAACTTCTCAATTCTATTTATCGCTCAACCGGCGATCACGCAGAACTCTCCAATTCATACTTTGTCCACAAAGGAGAATGTCTTATTTCAACCAAAGGTTTAATTCACAAAATGTCCAATCCTGCTTCCGAACGAATGGTGTCTCTTCATGTTTACTCCCCCCCTTTGGAAGACATGACGGTCTTTGAGGAACAAAGTGGTGTATTGGAAAGTTCATGATTTACAGGTGAACCGCTCTACTTTGACTTAGGATCAACAGAAGGGGGCAGCGAATGATCCTTTTATTAAAAACAAAAAAACCCTTATAGAAATAAGGGTTTACAGGTATGGAGCCAAGGGGGATCGAACCCCTGACCTCTACGCTGCCAGCGTAGCGCTCTCCCAGCTGAGCTATGGCCCCGTATGTAACGTCATGTTTATTATAGATGATTTTTTGTTGAAAAACAAGCTGTTCCCTCTTGAATGAACAGAAAAAATAAGGCTCCAAAAGAGCCTTATTTTTCGGTTTACATCATGATTAAAAGTAAAATCACACCGAGGATGATTCGATAGATGGCAAATGGGACGAGTTTGATTTTATTGATCAGTTTTAAGAAGAAACGGACGACAAACAGCGCGACAACAAAGGCGCAGATAAAGCCGACGATGAAAAACGGCATCAGGTCCGAGCTTAAGCTGTCCCAATGCTTCACAAGGCTTAAAAAGCTCGCTCCCATCATGATCGGCATCGCCATAATAAACGTAAAGTCGGCTGCCGCGCGGTGGTTTAATCCGAGGATAACGCCCCCGGAGATGGTTGAACCTGAACGCGAGAAACCCGGCCAAAGGGCAAGACATTGGAATAAGCCGACCCCTATTGCCTGCTTATATGAAATGCGGTCGAGAGTGTCTGTCGCTGTTTTCCGTTTATTTACCCAATCAGCAAAAAGCATCAGGACTGCCCCGGCGATTAAACCGATGGCAACAGTTTTAACGGAAAATAAATATTCATCAATGTAATCCTCAAACAAAAAGCCGAGGACAGCTGCAGGCACGAGCCCGACGGCAATTTGCGCAATGCTTAATTTATGTCCCTGCTCCTGGTCGCTTGTAATATTCTTTTTTAAGCCGATCAAATTCAAAATCCGGTCTTTAAACACGATTGCTACCGCTAAAATGGAGCCTAGCTGAATAACCACTTTGAATGAGTTGGCAGCTTCTTCTGACATCAGATCGCTTGATTTAAGCCAGATATCGTCTACTATGATCATATGTCCTGTCGAAGAAACCGGCGCGTACTCTGTTAATCCTTCTACGATTCCTAAAATGGCAGCTACAAACAATTCCCATAGAGTCATGATTTTGATTCTCCCCATTAGACATTTATTTTTTTACATAACGGGAGCTTTCCATAAATGGAAAGCCCGTCTTACATAACTATAAACGAAAATCACACTTTATGACCCGACGTATTTTCTTTTTTTTCTTCATCGTATAAGTGTGACTGCATTTTAAACCAGTCAAATAAATGTGTTGTAATGACTTTGGCAACTGCATATCCAGGAATTGCCAGAATGATTCCAACAACGCCAAACAGCTTGCCGGCTGTTAATAGCAGAAAAATAATCGTAATCGGGTGGATGTGAAGGTTTTTCCCCATAATTTGCGGAGAGATCAATTTCCCTTCAATCAGCTGAACAATGGTCCATACGATGACCAGCTTAAGCAGCATGAGCGGCGATGTCACTATGGCGATGATAATCGCTGGCGTAATGGCAATCGTCGGTCCTAAATATGGAACGATGCTTGTACAAGCCGCAATGACGGCTAGCAATGAAGCATAATCCAGCCCGATAATCAAATAACCGATAAACAGCAAAAACCCGATACAGAAGCTGACAATGATCTGGCCTCTGATATAAGAGCTTAACCGATGATTCATTTCGCTTAAGACTGTATATGTCTGTTCTTTCAATCGAGTCGGCACAAATTTCAGTATATAGACCGGCAACTTTCTTCCGTCTTTTAATAAATAGAAAAGAATAAACGGAACCGTGACGATCGAAATGATGATCTCAGTCAGTGCGCCGATAAAATTCCCAACGCCGGTAAAGGTGCTATTCACAATCGTCGCCGCCTGATCTGAAATCTTTGTTGCGAGATCAGATATATTGATGTTCATCGTTTGCTGGGCCTGGTTGACGAAATTGCTGCCGATAAGCTGTTTCGTCTGACTTTCTACGATATCCACATATCTCGGGATGTTGTCAATCAAGCTCATAATTTGTTCTTTTAAAAAGGGGATGATGGACACGATCGTGATCGTGATCAGCCCGATAATCAATAGATATAACAGCAAAATAGAATAGATTCTTCTTATTCTTCTTCTCTCAAGGAAATCGACGACTGGGTTTAACAGATAAAACACAATACCCGTTAAAATAATCGGCAGTGAAATCGTTTTGAGAAGAACAATAATCGGGGTGAAAATGTATGATGTTTTTGTAAAAACAAGAATATTTAAACCAATCAGCAGCAGCACAAGCAAAAATAAAACAAACTTATTGTCCAAGAAGAATCGCTTGAATCTGCCGCTCCATGTTTGCAACGTCTCCACTATCGTTCCTCCGTCATACTTAGTTTAATTAAATTGTACACTATCGTCCCTATAATGAAAAATAATAACGGCTAATTGTTGGAAAAACTTCCTTGCTTTAAAGATGTGATTTGATCTATCATGTGCTTTTCTCCTTTTTAAGCTATAATTTAGCTATATCATACAAAAGGAGCGATAAGAGTGATACGTTTTGCAATAGTAGGAACCAACTGGATTACAGACCGCTTTCTCGAGTCAGCAGCGGAGATAGAAGATTTTCAGCTGACAGCCGTTTATTCAAGATCGGCTGAACGTGCTGCCGAATTTGCCGCTAAACACGGTGCTGAGCACACCTTCTCAGATCTTCAGGAAATGGCGGCAAGCGATTGCTTTGATGCCGTATACATAGCCAGTCCGAATGCCCTTCACAAGGAACAAGCCGTTCTCTTTATGGACCATGGCAAGCATGTGCTTTGTGAGAAGCCGTTTGCTTCGAATGCAAAAGAAACGGAAGAGATGATCTCAGCGGCTAAGGCAAACGGCGTTGTCCTCATGGAAGCGATGAAGACCACTTTCCTGCCGAATTTCAAAGAGCTGAAAAACCACTTACATAAAATCGGCACTGTCCGCAGATTTACCGCAAGCTACTGCCAGTACTCCTCACGGTATGACGCGTTCAGAAACGGCACCGTCTTGAATGCGTTTCAGCCTGAGCTTTCCAACGGATCATTAATGGATATCGGTGTCTATTGTATTTATCCTGCAGTCGTGCTGTTTGGTGAGCCGCAGAATGTGAAGGCGAACGGATATGCTTTGTCTTCCGGTGTGGATGGAGAAGGAACCGTCATTCTGTCTTACGACGGGTTCGAAGCCGTTTTGATGCATTCTAAAATCTCTACTTCTTATGCCCCGGCAGAAATCCAGGGTGAAGACGGAACGATTGTGATCGATACGATTCACCGGCCTGAACGAGTGGAAATCCGCTATCGCGACGGCCGCCTGGAAAACATCTCGATTCCTGATCCTAAACCGGCGATGTTCTACGAAGCAGAAGAATTTGTTACGCTCATAAAAGAGAAAAAGCAGGAATCGGAAGAAAATACATTTGAACGGTCTTTGATCACCGCCAAAATCATGGAAGAAGCAAGAAAGCAAATGGGGATTGTGTACCCTGCCGATCAAGCCTAAAAAAATCCGCCCGCGTGCAAAGGCCGCGGCGGATTTTTTATTAGACAATCGGAGTAGATGCATTCCTTTTTAAAAGCACCTTTTGTTCATACTCTTTTATGTCATGGAGCCATGCCTCTTTTACCGGCACGCCCATTTGTTCACAGTAGGAATCCCAGATGGCCCCGAAAGGATATGTTTTGAATTCCTCCATCAGCGCCAGCCTTTCTGTAAAGCGGCCCTCTTCCTGCAATTGTTTTAAATAGCCGTTCGGGAGAAGTAATGCATACAATAAAGCTTTGACCATATTTCTCGTTCCAATGGTCCAGGCGGCAACACGGTTAATGCTGGCATCGAAAAAATCGAGGCCGATAGCGACCTTCTCGAGAGCCTGGTTGCGTACAATTTCAAGAGCGATTTCTCTCAATTCATCATCTAAAACCACAACATGGTCGCTATCCCAGCGAACGGGACGGGACACGTGCAAGGCGAGTTTATCTGTGTAAAGCAGCATGGACGAGATCTTATTTGATACCGTTTCAGTCGGGTGGTAATGGCCTGTATCAAGTAAACAAAGCTTATGATTCGTCAAAGCATAAGCTAAATAAAACTCATGAGATCCGACAACATATGATTCGGAACCGAGACCGAACAGCTTGCTCTCGAGTGAATCAAGATTGTGTTGTTCACTGATCTCCTCTGCGAAGATCCGATCCAGTGATTCTTTTAATCTTTTACGCGGTGTCAGCCTGTCACTCGGAATATCCTTATAACCGTCGGGAATCCAAATATTCGTCAAGCAGGGTGTACCTAATTCTTTCCCGAAGTATTCCCCGATACGGCGGCACGCGATGCAATGCCTGATCCAATATTCCCTGATGGTCGGATCGGGGTGTGAAAGGGTGAGTCCGTCTGCCGCTTTCTCGTGCGAAAACAAGGTGGGATTAAAATCTAAACCAAGACCGAGATCTTTTGCCCATTTCACCCAGTTTTCAAAATGCTGCGGCTTCAATTCGTCCCGTTCAGTCGCTTCCCCGTTTGTTTCTGCATATATCGCATGCAGGTTCACGCGGTGCTTTCCAGGAATGAGGGAAAGAGCCTTCTCCAAATCTCTTCTTAATTCTTCAGGGGTTTGCGCTTTTCCGGGATAATTGCCGGTCACATCAATTCCGCCTGAAAGCTCACCCTTATTTACTTCAAAGCCTTCAATGTCGTCACCCTGCCAGCAGTGGATTGAAATGGGCACTTGTTCTAATTGCCGAAGCGCCTCTTCAACATCGATTCCCCATTTTTCATACGCCTGTTTTGCACTGTCATAATTGGCTTTTATGGTCATGCGTCTCTCTCCCTTTTTCAGTTTTTTAATCCAAATAAAAAACTTCCTTAAGATCTATTGAAACAGGACTGAAATCCGGATTGGTTTTCATTAATGGCGACATCGATTTCCACCACCTCTGGCAAACTTCTGTGTCCGCCATCTTTCTCCACTTCTCTTCATCCTCTATTTCTAAATAAGCAAAAAGCCTGCCTGTTTCTTCGTCTAAAAAAATGGAATAATGGTGGGCTCCATGAGCTTTGAGTGCTTCTGCCATTTCAGGCCAAATGTCAGCATGCCGCTGTTTGTATTCCTCGTACTTGTCTTGATGGACAAACATGATACTGGCTTTTCTTTTCACACCTAATCACCTCTTCACCCTTTAGATAGCGCTTTCAAAACAGTTTGCCGAAATGACTGAATGATCGTGCTTCTGTCAATGTCTTTAGGTGTAAACACTTTGATCGGAAAGGAATTTCTGACGGCTTGCCGGGCTTCTTTTATGTCTTTGACTTCTTTGGCAGCAATCATTTGCATTAGTATATTTCCGATGGCGGTTGCCTCTATGGGCCCTGCGTATACCGCTTTTCCGCTCATGTCTGCCGTTAATTGATTTAAGAAATCATTCCGGGCTCCGCCGCCAATGATATGAAGCTGCTGAATCGTTTTTCCTGTGATCGTTTCCAGCTCTTTGATGGCTATCGCATAGATGATGGCTAAATTGCTGTAGATGCAGCAGGCAAGTTCGCCTGCAGTGCGGGGAATCTTCTGGCGGGTTTCTCTGCAATAATGTTGTATTTCCTCTATCATGCTGTCTGGATTCAGGAAACGTTCATCATTTAAGTTTATAAACTGCAGGAATGGTTTTGTTTTTCGGGCTTCTTCTGCAAGCTGCTGGAAAGAGTAATCTGCTTGTAATTGTTGTCTTACTTCCTGTATCACCCACATGCCGATGATGTTTTTGAGAAAGCGAATGGTGTTGTTTGCGCCGCGTTCATTTGTATAGTTGTTTTTTAAAGCCAGATCAGTTAATATCGGCGTTTTGTTTTCAACCCCGATTAACGACCATGTTCCGCTGCTGATATACGCCCAGCTATCGTTTACACCCGGAGCCGCGATGACGGCCGAGGCAGTATCATGCGTTGCGACTGTTATCACCTTGCAAGCCGGCAGATCATAATCCGGGAACCAATCATTTCTCAGCATGCCGAGCTCACGCCCCGGCTCAGTCAGCGGCGCAAATTGATGTTCCTGAACAGACACGGCTTTAAGCAATTCAGGATCAAGCTTTCCAGTTGAGACGTTTAAAAGCTGTGTTGTTGATGCATTTGTAATTTCCGTTACGGCTTTTCCGGTTAAACAATAGCCTAAATAATCAGGAACCATTATAATTTTGTCTGTTGTTTTCAGCAGCTCACGGTCTTCTTCATACAATTGATAAATCGTGTTAAAAGGCTGAAATTGTATTCCTGTTTTTTGATAGATTGTGTCTTTTGACAGGGTGTATTCCAGTTTATCTATTGTGTGTTCTGTTCTTTTATCCCGGTAGGACATCACTTCCTGCAAACGATTGCCTTTGTCGTCCAGTAAGACATAATCAACTGCCCATGTATCAATGCCTACGGTGCAGCGTTCATACCCAAGCACTTTCACCTTTTGCAGTCCTTGCAGGATTTGTTTTAGCAAATGATCAATATCCCAAAAGCAATGTCCGTCTCTTTGAATGAAGCCGTTAGCGAATCTGTGAATCTCTTGTACTTCAAGCTTCCCTTCCTTCAGTTCACCTACCATGACTCTCCCGCTTGATGCGCCTATATCAATGGCAGTATATATCATTCTTTCACCCTCTCTTCGGAAGGGGAACAGCTGTCACGTTCACCTTTTTGTCTTCAAGAGCTTTTACCGATACCGGATCAAGTCCGGAATCAGTTATAAGGAGGCTGATATCTTGCAGCGAGGCGATATGTGAAAACTCGCGGTTCCCCCATTTACTTGAATCGGCCATCAAAATGGTCTGATCAGACCTTTCGATCATCCGTTTTTTGAGCAGTGCCTGCCACTCGTTTGAGTCGCTCATCCCGTTGTTTAAGTCAAATCCTTTACATGACAGAAAGGTTTTGTTGACATGGTAGGTATCAAGTGAACGCTCTGCTAACGGGCCGGCAAACGATAATGATTTTGCCAGCAAAATGCCGCCTGTTGAAATGACTGATATGTTTTCTTTATTGCTGAGTTCAATGGCTGCCTTCATTGAGTTTGTAATGACAGTGAGCTCAATATTAGGGAGTATTTTCGCCATGTACCAGGCGGTGGTGCTTGCATCGAGAATGATTCGGTCTCCGCTCTTTACATATTTGGCTGCTTCGTGAGCGATGGCTTTTTTTTCTATGACATTTGTGATTTCCCGTTCAGAAAAATGAACTTCTGATTCCCGCTGCTGAATACTGACCGCTCCTCCGTGGCTTCGGCTCAGTTTATGTTCTTTCTCAAGCTTCTCAAGATCGCGCCGAATGGTTTCTTCTGTGACAGAAAATATGTCACTTAATTCGGATACGCGGATGCTTGAACGCATATTCACTATTTCTACTATTTTTTGTTGCCGTTCTGCTACTAGCATCGGTAACGCCCTTCCTCATATCGTAATCCGTCTTGTTATTTTTATCATAGCATACTTCTAACGCGTGAAAGCAGCAGGGACGCCGCCGTCTACCGTGATCATGCAGCCCGTTGTTTTTTCGGCTTTAGAAGAAGCGAAAAATGCGATGGCTTCGGCAATATCCTGCGGGTAAATATTGACGAGCAACGCCGTGCGTTTCCGGTAATGTTCCTCAAGCTGATCTGGTTCAATCCCGTATGCTGTGGCCCGTTCCTCCCGCCAGCTTGATCCCCAGATAGCCGATCCTTGAAGTACCGCATCCGGCAAAACGGAGTTTACCCGGATCCCGTATTCCCCTCCTTCTGCTGCGATACACCTTGCCAAATGGGTTTCAAGCGCTTTTACCGAGCTGTAGGCAGATGCGTTTTTACCCGCATAAACTGAATTTTTTGATCCGACAAATACCATGCTTCCGCCTCTGTTTTGCTGTTTCATTTGTTTAAACGCTTCACGGGCCACAAGGAAATAGCCTGTTCCTAATACATTCATATTAAGATTCCATTCTTTTAGACTTGTTTCGTCAAATGGGCTTGATGTGGCCAGCCCGGCATTATTGACGACGATATCAATGCCGCCGTAAGCAAGCGCCGCTTGTTCAAAGGCTGACTGTACTTCTTCTTCCTTTGTCACATCCATTTTGACAGCCATTGCCCGTCCTTCTCCATATGCATCGTTTATTTCCCCGGCAATTTTCTGTGCACCTTCTTTATTAAGATCTGCTGCGATCACGTGCCCTCCTTCAGCTGCAAAGCGGCGGCATGCTGCACTGCCGATTCCGCCGGCTCCTCCTGTTATCAACGCTACTTTACGGGAAAATTCTGCTTCCGGCGGGGCCAGCGTGAGCTTATATAATTCTAACGGCCAATATTCGACATGGTAGGATTCATTTTCATTTAAAGAAACAAAGTGCCCAAGAGCTGTTGACCCTTTCATAACGGCGATGGCCCTCCGATATAAAGCGCCGCTTACTTTAGACATGGCGTAACTTTTCCCCGTATTCACCATTCCGATGCCAGGAATCAATATTACCCGCGGGGCTGATTCAAAGATTTGGTCACCCTCCTGATGATTGCGTGTAAAGTAAGCCTGATATTCTGATGTAAAACGTTCGACTCCTGACTTGATCAGATCCGCCAGTTTATGCACATCTTGAGTTTCCGAATTCCACTCAATGTACAGCGGAACCCGCTTTGTGTGAACAAGATGATCCGGACATGCCGCACCGATTTGCGAAAGCGCTGGCGCTTGGACACTGTTGACAAATTCCAAGACGTCATCATGATCATCATAGGAAAGGATCATTTTCTTTTCTTCACTGACAGCTCCTCTGATCACAGGCATGATAGCTGCTAAGATTTGTTTTCTTTGATCTTCCGGCAGCGGCTGATATCTTTTGCCTCCGAATATCTCATGTTGATTGATACGATCGTTAATATACTGCTCAGCTTCTTGAATGATGGATATCGTTTTTTCATAACATGTTTCAGACGTCTCACCCCAAGTGACTAATCCGTGTTTCTCCATTAACACAAGCTCTGCGTTGGGATTGTTCGCTACGCCTTCAGCGATCATTTTAGATAAAGTAAATCCAGGGCGTACGTATGGCACCCATACAAACCGGTTTCCGTAAATGTCTTCAGCGATTTGTTTTCCATTATCAGCACAGCAAATGCTGATAATCGCATCGGGGTGGGTATGGTCAACGTGATTGTATGGCAGAAAAGCGTGGAGCAGCGTTTCAATTGAAGGACGAGGATGCTTGCTGTCAATCATACAATGAGACAAGTAGTCTACCATTTCTTCATCTGACATGTGGTCCCTTTCGATCAGCGGGCGGATGTCATCTAATCTCAAACCGGTAAAGTTATGCGCTCTCATTGTTGCCAGATCAGAACCGCTTCCTTTCACCCACATGACTTCTGTTTCACGGCCTCTGAAATCCTTTTCCGTTGTTTTCATAGACGTATTCCCGCCGCCCCAGTTGCAGACAGTGCGATCTGATCCGATCAGATTGGACCTGTACACCAATTCCTCTACCCCTTTTTGCAGCTGTGCAGCATGATCTGAATCCCATACATGTTTCACCATATTTGATATTCCTCCGTCCCCTTTTTATTTGTACCCGCTTTCATTATATATGATCTTTGTTTGTTTTTGAATTATTTTTGTTTATTTTTGTTTTAATAAAAAAAGAAAGCGGCAGGATATGCCACTTTCTCTTTCCATTACGATTCAATTTTAAATTTCTTCGTGATGTCCTGAAGTTCTTCCGCCATGTTTGCCAACGTTTCAGCTGAAGAGCTGATTTCTTCCATGGACGCAAGCTGTTCTTCCGCCGAAGCTGCGATGTCTTGAATGCCTGCAGAGCTTTCTTTCGCCACTGCAGAAATATCTTCAACCGCACTTGACACTTCTTGTGATCCGTCTGACAGCTGTTCCACCGTCGCGTTCAGGTTTTGCAATTCGCTGGAAATTTGAGTTGTCATCTCATAGATTTGTTTAAAACTTTCCGCTGTTTGGTCAGTAATCTGCAAGCCTTCCTTCACTTCATGATTCACGGATTGGAACATCGCAAGTGAAGTGCTGATTTCTCTGACAATCTCTTGAATTAACCCTTCAATTTCCTTAGCTGAGTCTGCTGATTGTACGGCAAGTTTTCTAACCTCTTCCGCTACTACTGAGAAGCCTCTTCCGTATTCTCCCGCTCTTGCCGCCTCAATCGCAGCATTTAATGCAAGCAGGTTGGTTTGATCAGCAATACCGTTAATCACATTCAAGATGCTTGTGATGTCTTGCGATTTTGTTTCAAGACCTTTCACAACCGCTTCCGCTTTTTGAACGGATTGGTCGATTGTTTTCATTTGGCCGACTGTGTGTTCAACCAGTTTCTCTCCGCTGCCCGCTGCCTCAGAGGACTGGATCGATGATTTCGTAATCGTTGAAGAGGCTTGAGCCACTTTTGAAATCCCGTGGTTCATTTGAGAAAGATGGTTTGAGCTTGTTTCCAGTTTCTCGCTTTGCGCCTCATTGCCATCTGAGAACTGTTCGATGGCGAGTGTAATGTGTTCAGTTGCTTTGCTCGTTTGGGCTGCGCTTGCCGTCAGCTCTTCAGAAGATGATGCCACGTTTTCTACAGACGTTTGAATGACACCAATAACAGAACGCAATGATGCAGACATTTCGTTAAAGCTTTCGCCAAGCTGGCCGAACTCGTTTTTCGAGTGAATGTCAATGACTTCTGTGAGATCCCCGCTGCTGATTTTCGCGGATGTAGAAACCAGTTTTCTTAACGGCTTGGTGATGGCCCGGATAATAAAGAGAATGAGTATGCCGCCGATCGCAATTGACACGCATAGAATGATAACCGCTGTGTTCAGTACCGGACTTGAAGCATCTTGCAATTCACTGACAAAGTATGTGCCCGCGATTTTCCAGCCTGTCAGTTTATTAGTCGTGAAGGCCATTTTCTTTTCTTTGCCTTCGAAGATATATTCAAATGAGCCGTCTTCTTTGGAATATACTTGGTTTGTCCAGTTGCCTGATCCTGTTGTCCCAGGCTTAATCGTCGGATGGGCGATATATTTTTTGTTGCCTGTTGTAATAAATGCAAAGCCATTTTTGCCGATTTTGATTCTCTGTGAAGCAGTAAGCACTTCATCCAGATTTAAATCAAGTGCTATGACTCCTGAGCCGTCTTTTATTTGTTTTGAAATTGTGACAACCATATCCCCTGTTGCTTCATCAGTATACGGTTCTGAGAAAACAGCCTGTCCTTTTTTCGCAACGGCTTGTTTGTACCAGTCACGTCCTGTCGGATCGAAGCCTTTAGGGACACCGCTATCCGGATATTTGTAAAGCTTCTTACTTTCGGAAGCCGCATAGATTGCTCCTACATCGTCGTTTAGTGTCGTGTACTGCTTAAGTTTCTCTTTCAGTAAGGTTTTGTTTTTGCCTTGTAATATGTCTTTATCGATTGTCTCACTATAATAATCTATTGCTTTCACTTTATCTTCCAGTTTATTTTGCAGCGTACTGTTGAGCTCTTCAACATTTCCCTTCGCGCTGTTTATCAGCTCTCTGTCTAACGCGTTCCAAGCTGATTGATAACTGAAATATGCTAAAACCCCAACCGGCAAAATAAGCACTGCCAGAAATGCAGCGATAAGCGGTTTGCTGATCGATGGCTGTTTGATCCATTTTATGAATTTTCCCATTCTTGCTGACTCCTCCTTTAAGCTAAATCTAATATCGTCAAACTAGGATAAAAGGTTTAATAAAAAAACTAAAAAAAACACCCAAGCGTACAGGCTTGGGTGTTTGTGCTCATTATTCGATTTTAAATCGTTTGGTCATGTCGCGAAGCTCTTCCGCCATAGACGAAAGGGTTTCTGCTGACGAGCTGATTTCTTCCATGGAAGCAAGCTGCTCTTCGGCTGATGCCGCGATATCTTGGATATGAGCTGAACTTTCTTTTGAAATCGATGCAATGTGCTCGGATGCTCCCGAAACTTCCTCAGAGCTCGCAGAAAGCTGCTGAACCGTCGCACTCATATTTTGCAGTTCGCCGGCGATTTGGTTCGTCATTTCAGAAATGCGTTTAAAGCTCATTTCTGTTTTATCTGTGATATCAAGGCCTGTCTGCACCTCTTGATTGACAGACTGGAACATGCCGAGAGATGTATTGATTTCCTTCACAATCTCGATGATTAATCCTTCAATCTCTTTTGCTGAATCTGCTGATTGAACTGCCAGCTTTCTCACTTCTTCCGCTACAACGGAGAAGCCGCGGCCGTACTCGCCTGCGCGCGCCGCTTCAATCGCTGCGTTTAGGGCAAGCAGGTTCGTCTGATCTGCGATACCGTTAATCACACGCAAAATATTGGTGATATCTTTCGATTTCGTTTCCAATCCGCGTACGACTTGTTCTGCTTCTTTAACGGACCTGTCAATGACGTTCATTTGGCCGACGGTTTGATGAACAAGCTTGCCGCCTTCACTTGCAATTTCTGTCGATTGAACAGATGAATCTGTAATCACTTCAGAAGCTTGAGCCATATTCGTCAATCCGTCATTCATTTGATAAATGTGCTCTGCTGCGGTTTCAATGTTTTCGTTTTGTTTTTCATTGCCGTTAGAAAACTGTTCAATCGCCAATGTAATGTGCTCTGTTGCCTTGCTCGTTTGGGCGGCTGATGCGGTCAGCTCCTCAGAGGAAGCCGCAACATTGTCTACCGAATCCTGGATGGCGTGTATGAGGGAACGAAGTGACGACGCCATATTATTGAAGCTTTTGCCGAGTTCGCCCAATTCATCTTTTGAACGGATATCAATGGTTTCCGTCAAGTCTCCCTCGCTGATCCGCTTAGAGGAACCGACGAGCTGTTTCAGCGGCGTTGTAATCGACCGAATGATCAATGTCATAACGATAATCCCTATAATAATAGCTGCTGCCAAGACAATCAAAGCAATGTGAAGGACAGGCTGGGCTGCCTCATGAATTTCATCCAAATACATGGTGCCGCCGATTTTCCATCCCGTTAACTTGTTTGTGTCAAAGGCCATTTTTTTCTTATCGCCGTCCATCGTGTATTGAAAATCGCCTTTATCCGCATTTAGCACCTTGTCGAGCCAGTCGCCCTTCAATTCAGTTCCTGAGGTTTCATTAGGATGGGCGACAACCTTTTTGTCCTTTGTCATGATAAATGCGTAGCCTTGTTTACCAATATTGACTTTTTTAGTTGTTTTCAGCAGATTTTCAATCGTCATGTTGATTGCGATAACGCCTGAACCATCTTTTGTCTGTTGGGCGATTGTCACAACCATTGTATTTGTAGAAGCGGTTTTATAAGGGTCAGTCACAACAACTTTTCCTTTATTCGCAACCGCTTTTTTGTACCAGTCGCGTTCAACCGGATTATAGCCGCTCGGCATCGGAAGATCCGGGTAACGGGTGAAGCGCCCATTTTTGTCACTTGTATAAATGGATTCTACATCTTTATGAATGCTGATATATTGTGAGAATTTCTCTTTAATGCTTGCATTGCTTTTTGCTTTATATCTCTCTTTTGTCAGCCATTCGCTGAAGTAAGCGGCGCTGTTTTCTTTTTCACCGATGCTGGTGTTAATAATTTCGTTTAATTGCTGTACATTTTCCAATGCGCTCCCCATCATCTGTCTGTCGAGTGAGCTGCTTGCCGATTGATAAGCAATGGCTGCCAATATGACAACCGGTATGATGAGGATCGACAGAAAGGAAACGAGAAGTTTCCGTGTAATTGATCTTTGTTTTATGAGTTGGAGTATTTTTTTCATCATTCATTTCTCCTTTTTTATGCTACCCTTCATATCGGCAGGAAATGGGTAAATATATACAGTAAAAAAGAAGAAATTTAACAAAAGTAACTAATTCCCCATAAATAGATAGTTATTTAGTCCTATTATCTATCCACCTTAAATCGTTTTGTCAGATCACGGAGCTCTTCAGACATTCTTTCAAGCGTCTGTGCAGATGAACTGATCTCCTCCATGGATGCCAGCTGTTCCTCAGCAGAAGCGGCGATATCTTGGATGCCGTCCGAGCTTTCTTTAGAAATGGCCGTGATATCATTTGAAGCAGCGGAAATTTCTTGAGCTCCCGCTGACAGTTCCTCAACCGTCGCATTCATGTTTTGCAATTCAGAAGCAATTTGATTGGTCATGTGCGATATATGTTTGAAGCTTTGTTTTGTTTCATCCGTCATGACAAGCCCTGTTTCAACTTCTTTGTTTACGAACCTTCTTTCAATCATTCACAAATTATATCAGCGGACCTTCCTTTATATTACATTGAAAATGAAAGTGAAAATGAAAAACAGTTCTAAAATCACCGAATGCACTAGATCTTTGTTATGAATTCCTTATAAAAAAACAGCGCCTTGATAAGCGCTGTTTTTCTGCTTTTATTCAATTTTAAATTGCTTTGTCAGATCACGAAGCTCTTCTGCCATCTGTGCAAGGGTGGTCGCTGATGAACTGATTTCTTCCATTGAGGCAAGCTGCTCCTCGGCTGAGGCAGCAATGTCTTGAATGCTTGCCGAGCTTTCTTTCGACACATCGGCAATGCCGCTGACTGCTGCTGAAACATGCTGTGAACGGTCTGACAGCTGTTCGACTGTGGAATTCATCGTCTGCAATTTGCCTGCGATTTCGTTTGTCATGCTGAAAATGCTCTGGAAGCTTTCTTTTGTATTGTCTGTGACAACAAGTCCAGACTGTACTTCCTGATTCACTGCTTTAAACATATGAAGAGAGGTTTCGATTTCTGCTACGATTTCTTGGATCAGCTTTTCGATTTCTTTTGCTGAATCAGCAGATTGAACAGCCAGTTTGCGCACTTCCTCCGCTACGACAGAGAAGCCGCGGCCTGATTCTCCGGCACGCGCCGCTTCAATGGCTGCGTTTAATGCCAGCAGATTTGTTTGGTCAGCGATGCCGTTAATGACTCTCAAAATGCTTGTGATGTCTTTTGATTTTCCTTCTAAGCCTTTGACTACAGCTTCAGCCTGCTGAACTGATTGATTAATTGAGTTCATCTGTCCGACTGTCTGCTGGACAAACTTTTCACCCGTTCCGGCGATTTCTGTTGATTGAATAGACGCCTTTGTAATATCTGATGATGTTTGTGAGACTTGCTGGAGCCCTTCATTCATTAAATTCAGCTGATGAGAGCTGGAATCCACCTTTTCGCTTTGCTCCTCGTTTCCGTTTGAGAACTGCTCAATCGCCATCGTAATATGCTCGGTGGCTTTACTTGTCTGTCCGGCAGAGGCGGTAAGCTGTTCGGACGATGCGGCCACATTGTTCACCGAGTCCTGGATAGTGCTGATCAGTGAGCGGAGAGATTGTGCCATTCCATTGAAGCTTTCCCCTAGCTCTCCAAGCTCATCCTTCGAACGGATTTCGATCGTTTCTGTCAGATCTCCGCTGCTGATTGTTTTCGATGATTGAACGAGACGTTTTAACGGTTTTGTAATCGAACGAACGATAAACAGAATTAAAAGCCCGCCTGCCGCAATGGAAGCGATCAGCACGATCATGCCTGTTATCAAAACAGACTTTGAGGCATCCTTGATTTCACTCATATACATTGTGCCGGCAATTTTCCACCCAGTCAGTTCATTTGTTGTATAGGTCATCTTTTTATCTTCGTTACCCAGAGTGTACTGGAGGTCACCGCTGTCATTGGCATACATTTTGGCAACCCACTCTCCTGACAGCTTTTCTCCAGCCTTATGGTCCTGGTGGGCAACATAGGTTTTGTTTTTCGTTGCAATGAAAACATAGCCTTCTTTTCCGACCTTGATTTGTTTCATCTGTTCTAACAATTTATCAATGGTAATATCCATGGCGACAACGCCAGATCCGTCCTTCAGCTGCTGGGCAATAGTAATGACCATGCTTCCGTCATTCGCTGCCACGTAAGGATCTGTCACTACAATTTCACCGCCGGCCTTCATCGCATCTTGATACCAAGGGCGCTGTCTCGGATCGTATCCATCCGGCAATTGTTCTTTCGGCGCTTGTACATAATTACCGTTTTCTGCGCCTCCATAAATTCTGGCTACTCCTTGATTAATCGAGACATATTGTGAAAACTTAGCCTTGAGCTCTTCTTGATTAGACTTTCCTTTGAACGCGGAGTTTTTAAGAGATTCACTGAAAAAGGTAACTGCTTTCGCTTTTGCTCCCAGATCATTTGTAACGGTTGTATTAAATGTATCTACACTGTTTTTCGCATTTCCCATAATTTCCTGATCCAGCTTTCCGCTGGCGCTTCGGTAAGAACTAAATTCCAATATAAGAATAGGGATAATGAGAATTGCAATAAATGAGACGATTAATTTCCTTGAGATAGACGGTTTCTTCAGCCAGTTGGTAAAAGTCTTCATGTTCAGTTTCTCCTTAGGGTTTGATACAGTATATATCGGCTGCTTAAAAAAGTTTTAAAATAAAAAATGGAAGAAGTTCTTTTTCGGCTGCCTTCTGTTTTTTTAAACTTTCATTGCCCAAGCCCTTTGCATATCTTATAAAAAACAAGGGGGGCTAAAGATGATTATTGTGTCCGGACAATTGCTCCGTCCCCAAGATATTGAAAACTGGAAGATTGATAAGAATTTGAATCCGCTGTTAAAAGAGATGATTGAGACGCCCGTTCAGTTTGATTATCATTCAATTGCTGAACTGATGTTTGAGCTGAACCTGCGGATGAATATCGTCGCAGCAGCAAAAACGCTGCACAAAAGCGGAGCGAAGTTTGCCACTTTTTTGAAAACATATGGGAATACAAAGTATTGGAGGGTTTCACCGGAAGGCGCCTTGGAACTGAAATATAGAATGCCGCCTTCAAAAGCCATTCGGGATATTGCAGAAAACGGACCGTTTTATGCGTTTGAATGTGCGACCGCAATTGTTGTTATTTATTATCTGGCATTGATTGATACAATCGGGGAAAAAAAATTTGATGCCAACTTTGACAGAATTATTTTATATGACTGGCATTATGAGAAATTGCCGATATATACGGAAACAGGACATCACTTTTTCCTCGGAGATTGTTTGTATTTTAAGAATCCTGAATTCGATCCGCAAAAAGCGCAGTGGAGAGGCGAAAATGTGATTTTACTGGGAGAAGATAAATATTTTGCACATGGCCTTGGAATCTTAAGCGGACAGCAAATTATCGATAAGCTGAATTCTTTTAGAAGAAAGGGAGCCGTACAGCCGGCCTACCTTATGTCTCAGGCGACCAGACTGGATGTTCCATCTCTTTACCGCATCGTCCGCTAAAAGCCCCATCGCCTATTTCCGGGACGATGGGGTTTCAAATGCTTTTCGTTTTCGATAAAAAGGGGCTGTGCCAAAATACTGGTTCGCAGCCCATTCCATTTTTTCGAGGTCATTTCTTGTCACGATTGGATCTAAGCTGCTCCATTTAATAAAACGGACAAAATAGTACCCTTTGATAGGAGCCATTGTAACTTTTGAGTGAGGCCAGCCTTCAAATACAAACTCAATTTTCCCTCTTTTTTTATAAGAATATTGAAGAATGTTCATCATCTGTCACCTCTGTTTATCAAGTTACGGTCGGCAAAGCTCGGCTAACAGCGTTTTCACATCAGCGGACCCGTTAAGCATTCCGACAGATTGCCCGGCCCACAGAGACATGTACCCGGAATCTTTTTCACTGGCTGCGTGCTTTCTCATCGGCTTTGTTAACGTGTTTTGCAATGGATAAGGAAGCGCGTTTGCCTCCTCAGTTTGCTGCTCTTTCATCCATTGATTGACTATACCCCTTGCAGGCTTACCTGAAAACAATGAGGTGAGGCGCGTGTCTGTCCCCCGCGCTTTATTTAATTCGCGGCTGTACGCTTCAGATACTTCGCATTCCTCACACATGAGAAACGGCGTCCCAACCTGTACGCCTTGGGCTCCGAGACAATGAGCGGCTTGGACGCCGCGCCGGTCGGCAATTCCGCCTGCAGCGATTACTGGAACGGAAACGGCGTCTGCCGCCTGGGGAATCAGCGACATGAGGCCCAGAGCGGATTCCCCGCTGACAGGCAGAAAGGAACCGCGATGGCCGCCCGCTTCGCTTCCTTGCAGTACGATGATGTCCATTCCGCGTTCTTCAAGCAGGACAGCTTCCTGCGGAGTCGTAGCTGTTCCGATGAGAGAGCAGCCATTTTTCTTTAACGCTTGAATGCTTTCGTCCGGCGGAATGCCAAACGTAAATGAACAGGCTTTTACATTGTGTTTGAGAATGATGTTTATTTTTTCATGGAAGTCCTTCCATTCTTCTTCCTCTGAAGAGAATGGAGGAGCCTGTTCGGCAAACGGAATTCTGTTTTTCCAAGTTTTAATCATGTCCTCATCCGGTTCTTTTCTGCTTTCCGGAACAAACACATTCACCTGAAATACTCGATCAGTCAGCTGCTGCATTTCAATGATTTGCTTTTCGAGCATGGCGGGACTGAGATATCCTGACGCCAAGCTGCCGAGCGCGCCTTCATTCGACACAGCGGCTGCCAGTCCGGGCGTGACAAGCCCGCCGGCCATTGGCGCTTGGATGACAGGTTTTGTCAGCGATAATGCTTTCATCCATTCTGTCATGAAAACCCTCCTGTTATCCTATGATTTTGATATAACATGTCCGTGTACGCGGCCCGTCAAATTCGCAGAAATAAATGCCCTGCCACGTTCCAAGAATGAGTCGGCCGTTGTCAATAATGACATGCTGTGAAGCTCCGACCGTACTCGACTTCATGTGTGCAGCTGTATTGCCCTCCATATGGCGATCCAGCTCGTGTTCCCATGGATAGACCTCATCAAACCTTCTGAGCATATCTTTTTTGACATCGGGATCGGCATTTTCATTAATTGTAATGCCCGCAGTCGTATGAGGACAATAAATCAGCGCCGCGCCGCTCGTTACACCTGTTTCTTGAAGAAACGCTTCCACCTCGCGGGTGATCTCAATCATTTCATCTCGTTTGGCCGTTTTGATTTGCAATGTTTTCAGCATTTGTTTCTCCTTTCATTTGTCCGCTCTGTTTGCTAATTCGTTCTGTGTTCTTTTTTTCCTGTTAAACCGCTCACATAAACTTGATAAAAGCAAAAAACTCCAGTCTTTGGCTGGAGTTTAGCGCCATACATATATTCTTGCTTCATACGGCTTTAACAGTACTGATGTTATGTGCTTGTGCGGCTCTGTTTCCACATTTGACAATACGAGTGCGTCTGATGACAATGGCAATCCGGAGCGCTTGAAAAAGGCCGGCGTTCCTGTCAGATTGGCTGCAATCAGTGCAGTATGGCTCTCGTTTTTCCGAAGATACGCAAAGATTTGCTGATCTTCCGGTAAAATGAGCTCGTATGTTCCATTGATAAAAACATCGTATGTATGACGCAGCTTGATCAAGCTTTTGTAAAAGTGGTATACGGATGTTTTGTCGTTTTTTTGCGCCTCGGCATTCAGCCATTTGTAATTCTTATTGATTCCGATCCACGGTTTTGCATCAGAAAATCCGGCGTATGGACCAGCAGTCCATTGCATCGGCGTTCGTGAATTGTCCCTTCCCTTTTTCCAGACAATTTTCATCACGTCCTCGTGGGAAGCGCCTTTCGCCGTTTCTATATCATACAGGCGTTTCATGGCGACATCATCATAGTCCTCAATAGATGGAAATGCCACGTTTGTCATGCCGAGTTCCTGCCCCTGATAAATAAACGGAGTGCCTTTCATGAGAAAATAGACAGAAGCAAGCGCTTTTGCACTTTCTTTCAGGTACACTCCGTCGTCTCCCCACACAGAAACTGAACGGGGCTGGTCGTGATTTTCCATAAACAGAGCATTCCAGCCGATCCCTTCAAGACTGTCCTGCCACTCTGTTAGAATTCGTTTGAAGGAAACGATATCAATGCTTTCATTGATCTCTACATCCCACAGGCCGAGATGCTCAAATTGAAAAATCATGCTGAAGATGCCGTTTTTTTCACCAGCCCAATCAGCCGCTTCCTTTGCAGCGACACCATTTGCCTCTCCGACTGTCATAATCGGATAGCGGGAAAATGTGTTTTCCTTTAGCTCTGTTAGCAAATCCATAATGCCGTCAGCATTCATATGATAAGGAAAGGAAGGAACGCAGTCCAGCCCTTTGGGATTCGGCATATCTGGAAGCCCCTCTTTTTTCTTAATATGCGTAATGGCATCCACCCGAAATCCGTCAATTCCTTTTTCAAGCCACCAATTGATCATGTCGTAAACGGCATTTCTCACTTTTTCATTTTCCCAATTCAAATCAGGCTGTTTTTTATCAAAAAGGTGAAGATAATACTGGCTTGTCTTTTGATCATACTGCCATGCCGGCCCGCCGAAAATACTTTCCCAATTGTTTGGCGCTTTTCCGTTTTTGCCGTCCTTCCAAATATACCAGTCGCGCTTTTCCGAGTGTATGGATGAACGGGATTCAATGAACCACGGGTGTTCGTCGCTTGTATGGTTCACGACAAGATCCATAATCAGCTTCATGCCCAGCTCATGTATGTCACCAAGCAGCTGGTCGAAATCAGCCATGGTGCCGAAATCGCTTAATATGTTTTTGTAATCCCTGATATCATAGCCGTTATCCGCATTGGGCGAATCGTACAAAGGGCAAATCCAGATGACGTCAGCGCCCAGCTCTTTTATGTAGTGAAGCTTGGATCTGATTCCTTGAATATCCCCGATCCCGTCGCCATTTGAATCTTTAAAACTGCGGGGGTAAATTTGGTAGACAACCGCTTCCTTCCACCAAGCCTTTTTCATACAGCCACTCCCTCCTAAGTGTCCCGGTCTATATATCTTATGTAGAAAAAAGGCTTTACAGCATTGCTTTTTCAGAAAACCGCCAGACGTCATAAAAAAACAGCCGCTCAATCTTCGGCTGCTTTTTATAAAAAGTCAGTTTTTTTAATTTCTATAAAACGGATGTGATGATCTTCGGCGTCGAGGATTTTAAACTCACAACCCTCTGCGTATATCACATCTCCTGCTTTCAGCTCCATTTTTTGCGTCAGAAGCCAGCCTGCAATCGTATCAATTTCTTCATTATCAATGGCAATGTCGAGCAGATCGTTTACTTCGTCTATTAGCGCTTTTCCATCCATTACATAATGGTGCTCGCCTTTTTTCAAAATGTGCGGCGTTTCATCCTGATCATATTCATCACGAATTTCCCCGACGATTTCCTCGATAATATCCTCGACAGTGACAAGACCCGCCGTTCCCCCGTATTCATCTACGAGAATCGCCATGTGAATCCGCTCCTTCTGCATGCGGATCAAAAGCTGCTGAACAGGGATGCTTTCAATGACTCTGATGACGGGCCTCATAATCTGCTTCAGCTTGATCGGCTGTCCGAGAAAATAAGCTTTAAACATATCTTTGCTGTTGATGATCCCTAAAATATGATCCTTGTCTTCTTTAATGACAGGGTAACGTGTATACCGTTCATTAATGATGTGATGGATCGCTTCTTCAAGCGACTGCTCCAGAGAGATAACCGCAATTTCTGTCCGCGGAATCATAATCTCTCTCGCTACCCGGTTGTCGAATTCAAAAATCTTATTCACATAGCGGAATTCAGACTGATTGATTTCTCCCTTTTCATAGCTTTCTGAAAGGATCAGCCTCAGTTCCTCCTCGCTGATGACAACCTCATGCTCCTTCACTGAATGAAAGCCAAACAATTTCACAAGAAAACTTGCAGAGCCGTTCAACGCTTTAATAAATGGATACGTGATTTTATAAAACCAGATCAGCGGCTTTGCAATCCATAAACTGACAGCTTCAGCCTTTTGAATGGAAACCGTTTTCGGGGCAAGCTCACCCATCACCACATGCAAAAAAGTGACGATGATAAATGCAACGATAAATGTGACAATGTGGTTAAACGGTTCCGGCATGCCTGTCATTGTAAATAAGGGATGAAGAATGCGTTCAAATGTCGGTTCACCAAGCCATCCAAGGCCGAGGGCAGTAATCGTAATCCCGAGCTGGCAGGCTGATAAATACTCGTCAAGGTTGGAGATGATTTTATGTGCGGCAAGCGCCCGGCTGTCACCGCTTTCGATGAGCTGGTTAATTTTTGAACCTCTGATTTTGACGATCGCAAATTCCGCTGCAACGAAAAGAGCCGTAATGCCAATCAAAACAAAAATGGCGATCAGTTGTAAAATAAGCAAAAAAAGCCCTTACCATAAATGGTAAGGGGCCACCTCCTTAACGTTAATTCTCATTACGACCGTTTAAGAAGATCATCACAAAGCGAAGAAGCTCAAACAGGGAAACCAGGGCGGCGGCCACATACGTTAAGGCGGCGGCGCTCAGCACTTTATTTACCCCATTCTCTTCATTGTTCCGGATGAATCCTTCTGACACAATAATTTGCTTCGCGCGTGAACTTGCATTGAATTCGACAGGCAATGTAATCAGCTGGAAAAAGACAGCGGCTGAAAACAAAATGATGCCAAGCCCGATCAGATTCAGGCTGCCGAGAAGCATGCCTCCTAAGAAAAGCAAAGGAGCTACACCGGATGCAAAATTCACGACTGGGAAGATTTTATGTCTCAGCACAAGCGCACCATATGACTCCTGATGCTGCAAGGCATGTCCGACTTCATGGGAAGCTACGGATATGGCGGAAATTGAGCGGCCGTAATAGACCGGCTCAGATAAACGCACCACCCGTCTTGTCGGGTCGTAATGGTCTGTTAAAGTGCCTCTTACCGGTTCGACCGGCACGTCGTAAAGACCGTTTATATCTAAAATCCGTCTTGCCGTTTCTGCCCCTGTACGTCCGCTTGAGGCTTCCACTTTTGAATATTTTTCAAAGTTGCTCTTTACTTTAAATTGTGCCCAAAACGACAATCCCAATGCGGCTATTGTTAAAAATATAAACAGCATTTTTCATCATCCTTTTTCCATGATCATTTCTCTATTACGATTATTTTAATGAGTTTTCTTTTCCGTGTACAGAAATGCGCTTCTTCCTCCGGCTCGGAGCACACAATCCGATCAGCAGAAAGAACAGACCTGCTGAAAACAAATAAAAGGAAAAGCTGCCGACCAGCTGTTTCAGAAAATGAAGCCAGGAGAAGCTGCCGGAAAAGTGATTATATGAATTCAAATCGAAAATAAACAAAATCACCGCGGATGCCGCCAGCTGCGTACCGATCAAAACCACGATCGTTCTTTGCAAGATCGTCATCTTTTTCATCCTTTTTGTTTTAGTTTATGGAGAAATCCATTTTTATATGTTTTGTTCATTTTTTGAAAAACATCATCGGAAGTGGGACATACTGTTAGAAAAAAGCACGGGTGTGATGGAAGCCATGAAAGTGACGAGTGAGGAAAAGGAACAGCTGAGCACAGCAATCGACCGAATGAATGAAGGGCTGGATGCATTTATCCAGCTTTATAATGAATCGGAAATCGATGAGCCGCTTATTCAGCTTGAAGATGATACAGCCGATTTAATGAAGCAGGCACGAGATACGTACGGCCAGGAAAAGCTAAACGAGAAATTAAATACAATTATTAAACAGATTTTATCCATCTCATTATCTGAAGAAGGAGAAAAAGAATGAAATCAAATCGGATATTTATTTCATGGCTCAGGTGGCCGTTATTTATCCGAATCGGGGTTATTATTTTATTTCTGATTCTTTTATTCGGCCAAATCATTTATGTACTTGAGCCGAAGCAGTTCACTTCGGTATTTGAAGGCATTTGGTGGGCTGTCGTTACCGTTTCGACAGTCGGCTATGGAGACTATGTGCCGCACACGCCGCTTGGACAGGCAGCCGGAATACTGCTGATTTTGAGCGGAGCAAGCTTTGTCACCGCATATTTCGCCACGTTATCTGCAGCCGCAATCAGCAGACAGCACCGCTACATCGAAGGAAAAGTCGCTTACAAAGGGCGGGGCCACATCATTATGATCGGGTGGAATGAAAAATCAAACCGGCTGCTGAAGGAGCTGCAGCTTACGGCCCCTTCCAAGACGGTTGTGCTGATCGATGAATCTTTAAAAGAAGGCCCGCTTATCGAAAACGTTCATTTCATACGCGGGCACGCTGCCGATGATGAGACACTGAAAAGGGCCAATGTTGCTGAAGCGGAGTCAGTGATGGTGACAGCTGATCAGTATAAAAGTGAAGCTGAAGCAGATATGCTGTCAGTGCTGATTCTTTTATCTGTTAAAGGGCTTAACCCCCTTGCATACTGTATCGTCGAGATTTTGACTGACCGGTTTGTCACCAATGCGGAGCGGGCAGGCGCTAATCAAATCATCGGAACTTCAGAATTTATCAGCCGGGCAATGCTGCAGCATTATCAAGTCAAATTACGGCCGTCTAAGCAGAACGGAATTAAGCTGACACTTGATCAACATGTGAAGCTTCTTTCTGTTCCTGACGATCTAAAGGGAGCTGCTTACAAAACGTGCGTCCTCCATTTCCTTGATCACAACACGACAATTATCGGCATACAAAAAGAGGAAGGGCCGATGATTTCCCCTCCTCTTACATATAAAGTGCTCGAAACAGACCAATTTCTTGCGATCTAATGCAGCAGAACATCCTCCAATTCTTTCACAAGGGAAGCGCCGATATCCAAATACGCCGGATCAATTTCCGCGTCGCGCCTTTCCGGCTCGGAAAATTGATTAAACAGTGATTGGAATGGCCCTCCCTCGGCATAATCGTCAAGATCCGCCTGAAACACCTGCCTCAGCATAAATGGCGTTCCGATCCGAACGGCCACCCCGCGTTCATCGAGACTGCCCTGTACCGCATTGACGGGAATCCTTAAAAACAAATAGCCGTCTCTATCATCAATTTTATAATCAAAGTAGCCGTGATCGTATTCCCAGCCGCCGTTTATCACATAACCGAGCGGCTTCATTACTTGTTCCAGTTCTTGAAGCAGAAAAGACTGCCCATCTATCGCGGAAGGTATTGGTATCATCAAAATGCCCCTTTTTCACTTATCCTGTCCCGTCGAACAAGACTTCATTCAGAGGCGTACTACATGGAAATCGTTGTTTCTTTCGTGCGGCCAACAAAAAAGAAAGCGCATTCAATTAAAAAGTAAACAGCCATTGCCGCTGCAAGCCCTGCAGCAGATTCCCATGAAACATAAACAACTGCGGCATAGAGTCCTAATTTAGTGAAAAGAGTATGAGATCGTTTTAAATGCATCATCCGGTGTACCGCATCGGTAAAAAGCGCAAGCGGCAAACCAATGAGAAGAAAGGCGTGGATGAAAAAGTGTGATAGCGTGCCGCCGAAGCTTGAAGAAAACTCTGTATACACGGCATCAAAGGAGATAAGAATGCTTAGAACAGCTGCAGAAAAAACGGCAATGATGAGATGTTTAACCATTTGTTTCATGAACATCAGCACCTTTCTGATTTTATAAAAAGCCGACCGGCAAATGCCAGTCAGCTTTCTCACATTAATCTTCCAGACGTTTTTCAAGCTCTGCTTTTTTCTCTTCAAAGCCAGGTTTGCCGAGCAACGCAAACATATTGACTTTATACGCCTCTACTCCAGGCTGGTCAAATGGATTGACGCCAAGGAGATAACCGCTCATCGCGCAGGCTTTTTCGAAGAAATATACAAGGTATCCAAAAGTATATGCATTCAGCTCAGGAATGTTGACGATTAAGTTCGGAACATTTCCGTCTGTATGGGCAAGCATCGTGCCTTGGAACGCTTTCTTGTTAACGAAATCAATCGTTTTTCCGGCTAAATAGTTTAAGCCGTCAAGATCGTTATCCGCTTCTTCTATTGTCAGTTCATGTTTAGGTTTCTCTACGTTCAGCACCGTTTCGAATAAATCTCTGCGGCCTTCTTGTACATACTGGCCTAATGAATGAAGGTCTGTTGAATAGTTAGCTGAAGAAGGATAAATGCCCTTCTCATCTTTCCCTTCACTTTCTCCGAACAGCTGCTTCCACCATTCCGCAAAGTATTGAAGCGCCGGTTCGTAGTTGATGAGCATTTCGATTGTTTTGCCTTTATTATAAAGCACATTGCGAACAACCGCATATTGGTATGCAGGGTTTTCTTCCAATTCAGAAGTCGCAAAATCTTTGCTCGCATCCAGTGCGCCTTTCATCATGTCGTCAATGTTGACGCCGCTGACAGCAATCGGCAAGAGGCCTACAGCTGTTAATACAGAATAACGGCCGCCGACGTCATCAGGAATGACAAATGATTCAAAGCCTTCTTCGTTAGAAAGCGTTTTTAATGCGCCGCGCTCTTTATCAGTTGTCGCGTAAATCCGGGCTTTCGCTTCTTCTTTGCCGTATTTCTCCTCAAGAAGCTTACGGAAAATACGGAAAGCGATTGCAGGTTCAGTTGTTGTGCCTGATTTAGAAATCACATTAATAGAGAAGTCAACATCTTCAAGAAGATCCATGACATCTCTCATATAAGATGAACTGATGTTGTTTCCGATGAAAATAACTTGCGGATTGCCGCGTTTTGCCTTTGGCAATGTATTATAAAACGCGTGATTAAGCGCTTCGATTGCAGCCCGCGCACCGAGATAAGAACCGCCGATGCCGACAACAAGCAATACATCAGAGTCAGATTTGATTTTTTCGGCGCTTTTTTTGATGCGCGCGAATTCTTCTTTATCATAATGTTCAGGGAGGTCCACCCAGCCTAGAAAATCGCTGCCAGCGCCTGTTTTTTCATGAATATTATGGTGTGCTGTTTTTACAAAGTCCCGTAGGTATGTAAGTTCATGTTCGTTGAAGAAAGTCAACGCTTTTGAGTAGTCAAAGCGTACATGCGTCATTGCTTGTCCCTCCATAACGGTATAATGTTTTCATCTTTCACTTTATATGAACTTATCTGTGAAATCAAGTCAAGAAGAAAGGGCGGAATGACTGGATTCCGCCCTTTGGATTATAGAGACGCGCGAAGGATGGCAAGTACGTCATCTTTGTTCAGTTTTTGGAAGTTGCCGAAGCCGCCGTGTTCCATTTCTTTGGCAGCGATATCAGCAATCAGCTCAAGCTTATCTTCTCCGATATTGTAATCGGCAAGGCGGGAAGGTGCGCCGAGGCTTGTCCAGAATGCAGACAGCTTGTCGATTCCTTCAAGTGCGATTTCTTTATCTGTTTTGCCTTCAGTATCAATGTCAAACATGTTGAGCATGAGGTTTTTGAAGCGGCCGACATTTGTATCAAGCGTGTATCTCATCCAGTTCGGGAACAGAATCGCGAGTCCGCCGGCATGTGGAATATCATACACAGCTGAAACAGCGTGTTCCATTGTATGAGAAGCCCAGTCGCCGAAGTAGCCCATTTGGAGCGTGCCGTTTAAAGCGATAGTGCCTGCATACAGGATTGTTTCACGAAGCTCGTAATTTTCCAGATCTTCAAGAAGCTTAGGAGCTGTTTCGATAACCGTCTGCAGAACCGCAAAGCACATTCTGTCTTGAAGCGGCGTGTTTTCGACATTATGGAAGTATTGCTCAAATACGTGGCTCATCATGTCAACCATGCCGTATACTGTTTGATTTTCTGGGACAGTGAACGTATTTACAGGATCTAAAATGGAGAAACGCGGATGAGTCACATTGCTGCCCCATACATATTTCTCGTTTGTTTCCCAGTTTGTAATCACGGAATCAGGGTTCATTTCAGAGCCTGTCGCAGCAAGGGTTAAAACAGTGCCGAACGGGAGCGCATCCTCTGCTGTTACTTTTTTGCTGAAAATATCCCAAGCGTCGCCGTCGTATTTGACGCCGGCAGCAATCGCTTTTGTGCAGTCAATGACACTGCCTCCGCCGACCGCAAGCAGAAAATCAATGTGATGCTCTCTGCATAGGTCTATGCCTTTTTCCACTGTCGCAAGACGCGGGTTCGGTTCTACACCTGACAGCTCATGAACCACAGCGCCTTCTTCTTTTAAAATGCCTGTGACTTGATCATAGAGGCCGTTGCGTTTAATGCTTCCGCCGCCGTAAACAAGCAGCACATTCTTGCCGTATTGCTTTAATTCTTTTCTTAATTGTTCAATCTGGCCTTTTCCGAAGATCAGCTTCGTCGGATTATAATAAGTGAAATTTTCCATTGTAAAACCTCCAAATAATGCTGGTAAAAAAAACAGATTTTCCATTGTAACACAAGTTAACAAAAAGAAAAAGGGAAGCAGCCGAGCAGCTGTTTCCCCTTTTTTATAGAGATGCTTTCAAAATGGCAAGCACATCTTCTTTGTTGAGTGATTTAAACTGGCCGAATGTACCGTTAGCCATAGCCTTATCTGCAATTGTGTCAAGCTGCTCATCATTAATATCGTAATCAGCAAGACGGTTCGGAGCGCCAAGGCTTGTCCAGAATGCAGACAGCTTATCGATACCTTCAAGTGCAATTTCTTCATCTGTTTTACCTGCTTCTTCAACATCAAACACGCGAACTGCAAGCTGTTTCATGCGGGCAGGGTTTTCAGATAATGTGTGTCTCATCCAATTCGGGAACAGAATTGCCAGTCCGCCGGCATGCGGAATGTCATAAACGGCTGATACTGCATGTTCAATATTATGAGTTGCCCAATCCCCTCTTGCACCCATAGAAAGCATGCCGTTTAATGCGATTGTTCCTGTATACAGGATCGTCTCACGCAATTCGTAATTTTCGAGATCATTGATCAGCTTAGGCGCTGTTTCAATGACTGTACGCAGAAGTGATTCACACATACGGTCCTGATACGGCGTATTTGATACATGATGGAAGTATTGTTCAAATACGTGGCTCATCATGTCAACCATACCGTAGATCGTGTGATTTTTAGGAACGGTGAATGTATTCACCGGATCAAGAATCGAGAATTTAGGGAATACGAGCGGGCTGCCCCAGCCGTATTTTTCTTTTGTTTCCCAGTTTGTAATCACCGAGCCTGAGTTCATTTCAGAACCAGTTGCAGCGAGAGTCAATACGGTTCCGAATGGCAGAGCATCCTTCGGCTGATGTTTTTTTGTGACGATATCCCACGCATCACCATCATACTTCGCTCCTGCGGCAATCGCTTTTGTACAGTCGATTACACTTCCGCCGCCGACAGCCAGCAAGAAATCAATGTTGTGTTCTTTACAGATGGCAACACCTTTATTAACAGTCGACACACGCGGATTCGGTTCAACGCCTGCTAATTCCTGCACGGTCACTCCGGCTTTATCCAGCTGTTCAATCACTTGATCATACAGGCCGCTGCGTTTAATGCTTCCGCCTCCGTAGACAAGCAATACGTTTTTCCCGTAAGGTTTGAGTTCCTCCGGCAGTCTTTCCACTTCCCCACGCCCGAAAATTAATTTGGTCGGATTCCAGTATGTAAAGTTTTGCATGACATCTCCTCCTTAGATTTTTTATTATGCAGAATGTCCTTACTACATGTAAAGCAATCAGCTCTCACCGGGTTGCATATCGCTTGGTTTTATATGGCAGGATGCTGGGAAAGAAACTGATATAGGTAAGGGAAGGCTGGATTCCCTCAATATGGAGAATGCATGTATAGATTCTCCAATATGTCACAATCTATAACTGTTTTAATAATTCATGGAGGAGGTTGCAGAACATGAGTACCATTCAGAGAATTTGTCTTGTTTTAACCATCATTGGCGCTATTAACTGGGGACTGATCGGATTTTTCCAATTTGACTTAGTAGCGGCCATCTTCGGCGGCCAAGGTTCAGCCCTTTCCCGCATCATTTACGGACTTGTCGGAATCGCCGGTTTAATCAACCTCGGTCTGCTGTTTAAGCCAAACGAGGAAAGATCACGTGAAGAGGCAGCAAATCCTGAAATGCGATAGGATAAAAAAGCACCGAACATTCCTGTCCGGTGCTTTTTTCATGCTTATTTTTTGATAAGATCTTTGCGGTTGGACATTTCGATCCACTCTTCAAGCTTATCTTTTAATGTGTTGAAACCTTGTGGTGTAGAAGCTTCTTCGCTTACTTGCGCAGCTTTAGGTTTTCTTGGTTTGCTTTCTTTTTTCTCAGGCGCAGCTTGTGTCGCACGAATTGAAAGGCTGATTTTTCCTTTTTCTTCATCAACAGCAAGTACTTTTACTTGTACTTCGTCGCCAACTGAAAGGTGCTCGTTGATATCTTTTACGAAACCGTGAGTCACTTCAGAAATGTGTACTAAACCTTGAGTTTCTTCATCTAATGCAACAAACGCACCATACGCTTGTAATCCTGTAACTTTACCAGTGTAAACACTGCCCACTTCAAATTTTGCTGCCATTCATAACAACTCCTAAGTTAAATTAAATATCTGTTTATACGCAATTTAAAATTATATCACACATGTCTTATTTCCGCAAAGAAAACTTTTTTTAATAAAAAATCAGGTTTATGCACAGCAAAAAGGGGGTAAACTGAAAATACCAAAGGCTTTCTAGTATTCCCCCCTTTTATTGGATGCGAACAAAAGGTTCGTATCTTTTTTTATGTTGTTTTGTGCAGGAAGCGTTTTATTCTGACTAATGCTTCTTGAAGCTGCTCGATCGAGGTTGCGTATGAACAGCGAATATATCCTTCACCGCTCGGACCAAACACACTTCCCGGAACAACAGCCACTTTTTCCTGCGTCAGAAGCTCCTCGGCAAACTGCTCCGAACTCATTCCCGTGCTTTTGATCGATGGAAAAGCATAGAAAGCGCCGCCTGGATGATGACAGCTAAGGCCGATTTCATTGAGCGTTTCTACAAACAAATTCCGTCTTCTTCGGTAGCTTTTTTTCATTTTTTCTACATCTTCCATGCCGTTCTTCAGACCTTCCAAAGCGGCAAACTGCGCCATTGCCGGCGCGCACATCATCGCATACTGGTGAATTTTAAGCATTGCATCCCGAAGAAAGGATGGTGCTGCGGCAAAGCCGAGTCTCCAGCCTGTCATCGCAAACGCTTTTGAAAAGCCAGAGATGACAACCGTCCGTTCCTTCATTCCCGGTAATGCCGCTATGCTTGTAAATTCCTCATCATATGTCAGCTCAGCGTAGATTTCGTCAGCCAAGACGATTACATCATGTTTTTTGGCAAACTCAGCAATCTCATTCAGCTCTTCCTTCGAATAAACCGAACCTGTCGGATTCGATGGCGAGCAGATGAGAATGGCTTTCGTTTTTTCAGTGACTGCCGCTTCAAAATCCGCAGCCGTTGCTTTAAATCCTTTGTCTGCCGTTGTGTGGACATGAACCGGAATCCCTCCCGCCAAAGAAACAAGCGCATCGTACGCCACAAAACACGGCTCAGGAATGATGACTTCCTCACCTGGATTCACAATAGCGCGGATCGCAATATCTAAAGCCTGACTTGCCCCTACTGTCACAATCAGCTCATTGTCTGGCGAGTAGCGAAGGTCAAACCTGCTGCTCAAATAACGGCTGATTTCCTCACGCAGTGAGTATAAACCGGCATTGGCTGTGTATGATGTATAGCCTTGTTCAAGCGAGAGAATGCTTGCTTCACGGACATTCCATGCGGTAACAAAATCAGGTTCGCCGACGCCTAAAGAAATGACGCCTTCCATCGTTGCCGCCAAATCAAAGAATTTGCGGATGCCGGACGGCTTTATTTGTTGTACATAGTCAGATAAATACGAAGTCATTTACGGGGACACCACGATTCTTTTGTCGTCGTCTCCTGTTTCAAACACTTTGCCGTCATGCTTGTATTTTTTCAGGATAAAATGAGTTGTCGTAGATACAACTGAATCAAGTGTGGACAGTTTATCTGAAACAAAACGCGCTACGTCAGACATCGAATTGCCCCGAATCACGACAGACAAATCGTACACGCCTGACATCAGGTAAACTGATTCAACCTCCTGGAACCGGTATATCCGTTCCGCCACTTCATCAAAACCGACTCCCCGCTTCGGCGTTACTTTGACGTCAATCATGGCTGTTACGCCTTCATGCCCGTCGACTTTTCGCCAGTCAATCATAGCGGAATAATCGATAATAACCTTTTCTTTTTCCAGTTTGTCAATAATTGTTTTTACTTCATTTACAGGGATCCCCGCCATCTTTGCAATTGTTTCTAAATCGGCGCGGCTGTTTTCGTCTAAAATTTCTAATATTTCTGTTTCTTTCTCTGTCAATTTCATTCGATTCACACCTTTGCAATGTCAAGAAATCTTCATGACATTATATCACGTTTTTTGACGAATGCTAAGAAAAAAACAAGGAGAAACTTCCGCTAGAATTGTCAATTTAAGGGCACAATACAGACATCTTATAAAAGGGAGTGACACAGAATGGAGGGGGTTTCACCAATAAGGCGGCTTACGGTCGATGGTGTCAATGTATACTATGAACATTATCAAAATCCGGGCAGGCAAACGCTTGTCTGCGTACACGGTTTTTTATCGTCTGCTTTCAGCTTCAGAAAAATAATCCCACTTCTCCGGGACAAGTACGACATCATCGCGCTTGATTTGCCTCCTTTCGGCCAATCCGAAAAATCGAAAACATTTATCTATACTTATCAAAACCTCGCGAAGCTTGTCATTGGGATTTTGGAACACTTGCAAGTCAAACAGGCTGCGCTTGTCGGCCATTCTATGGGCGGACAGATATCGCTGTCTGCTGTTCTGCAAAAGCCGGAGCTTTTTTCAAAGGTTGTGCTGCTTTGCAGTTCAGGGTATTTAAAACGTTCGCACCCGACAATTACTTTCGGGACCCACCTCCCGTATTTTCATCTTTATATCAAGCGCTGGCTCTCGAAAGAAGGCGTGATGAAAAATTTATTAAATGTTGTGCATGACAAATCGCTGATTGATGAAGAGATGATTGACGGCTATGGCAGGCCGTTTCAAGACGGGCAGATTTTCAAAGCCATGACAAGGTTTATCCGCCATAGAGAAGGAGATTTAGAACCCGAACAATTAAAGAAAATGAACAAGCCTGCTTTATTGATTTGGGGCGAGGAAGACCGAATCGTTCCTGTGGAGATCGGTAAACGGCTGCACGAGGATTTGCCTGATTCCGTGCTGTACTCACTTGGCCAGACTGGACACTTGGTGCCTGAGGAACGGCCTGAATTCGTTTCCGAACATATTGCAGAGTTTATTAAATAACAAAAAAACCGGTGTAGAACCGGTTTTTTAAGGCGTGCAGGAGCTGCTGTCTTTAATGAATAAAAGCTGGCCAGCCACTTCCCGGCAGCTGTCGATCGGCAGCGTTTGTTCAAAAGAAACTTCAAATATATGCTGAATGCTTTTCGCCAACACGTCGGGATCGTCTTCATCATAGACAGCCTGCACGACATCAACAGCTTCCGTTTCGTAAAATCCTTCTCCATATTTAAACGGGTCCCATTTGGCAATGATCTTGATCATTTCCCTGACCGCTTGACTTTCTTCCATAATCATCACCGCTTATAATAAGATTTGCAGTTCTATTTTATCATAGTTACGTTAAGAAGAAGAAACCATGAGGGGGTAACAGAATGAACTTTGATAAACGAGAAGAACGCCTAGGTACTCAATCGGTCAAATGGGACAAAACAGGCGAATTATTCGGCGTGACAGACGCACTCCCGATGTGGGTGGCTGATATGGATTTCCGCGCGCCGGAAGCGATAAATGAAGCATTAAAAGAGCGCCTTGACCACGGGATTTTCGGTTATACGGACCCAGATCAAAAAACGAAGGATGCTGTGTGCGGATGGACGCAAAACAGGCACGGCTGGAAGGTGAACCCCGAAAGCATCACATTCAGCCCGGGCGTTGTCACAGCTTTGAGCATGGCGGTACAAGCTTTTACGGAACCTGAAGACCAAGTGGTTGTCCAACCTCCTGTTTATACACCTTTTTACCATATGATTGAGAAAAACGGCCGGCGCGTTTTACATAATCCGCTGCTAGAAAAAGATGGCACATATGCAATGGATTTTGAGGACTTGGAGGCGAAGCTCAGTGATCCAAGCGTTAAAATGTTTATTTTATGCAATCCTCAAAACCCTTCAGGGCGTTCGTGGAGCCGGGAGGATTTACTGAAGCTCGGCGAATTGTGCCTTGAGCACGGCGTTACAGTTGTATCAGATGAAATCCATTCCGACTTGATGCTGTACGGAAACAAACACACGCCGTTTGCTTCTCTCTCTGACGATTTCGCTGAGATATCCGTGACATGTGCTGCGCCAAGCAAAACATTTAATATCGCCGGATTGCAGGCGTCGGCCATCATTATTCCGGACCGGCTGAAGCGCGCCAAGTTTTCCGCAAGTCTGCAGCGCAATGGTTTAGGCGGGCTGAACGCATTTGCAGTTACGGCGATCGAAGCTGCTTACTCAAAAGGCGGACCGTGGCTCGATGAATTGATCTCTTACCTTGAGAAAAACATGAACGAAGCTGAAGCCTTTTTGAGCACCGAGCTCCCAAAAGTCAAAATGGTGAAGCCGGATGCATCTTACCTGCTCTGGCTCGACTTCAGCGCTTACGGCTTGTCCGACGCGGAGCTTCAGCAAAGGATGCTGAAAAAGGGGAAAATTATTTTAGAGCCCGGGACGAAATACGGACCTGGCGGAGAAGGCTTTATGCGCCTGAACGCGGGATGCCCTCTCGCAACCTTACAGGACGGCCTGCGCCGCATCAAAGCCGCATTATCGTAAATATAGCTGTTGAACGCCTTTACGTCTTCATTCGTAAAGGCGTTCTTTATAAAGGAATTTTATATTTTACTTCTAATATTTAGTGTTATAATAGATTCATATTTTATACGAAAGGATTTCACACGAATGGAAATTCTAAAAGACTATCTCCTGCATATTTGCTTTATTTTGTTTCCTATTCTTCTCTACCAAGTGTTTTGGCTTGGAAAGCCGGCGATCCTTGTGCCCAAAATAAACAGCGGATTGGTCACGTTATTCGCCTGCGGCGCCTCCATTTTATGCATTATATTCCCTATTCATGAAATGAACTACATACAATACGGCCTCCAGATGATTCCCGTTATCATTTGTTTATTTTACGTTAGTACTGCTTCCGGGCTTACAGTCGCCGCATCTGTCTTATGTTTTGAACTGCTGTTTTATGAACCTTCCGCAATGTTTGTTTTCACTTTGCTGCCTTTTCTTACTATCATCCCAATATTATTTCAGAAAAAATGGCCATTCATGTCCAAAGCGAGAAAACTGCTGCTGTCTTTATTGATCGGCTGCTTGGAGATCTTCTTATTTTTCGCCTCCAGCTGGATTTTTTCCGCCTTGAATATTTTAAATTTTCAAAAATCAGGAATCTTACTTTATGAGGCGGCTGTCTCTGGGCTGTTCCGCTCCAGCGTTCTTCTTTTAAGCATCTATATTATCGAAAGCATCGCCGAAAATATCGCCCTGCGTTCACAGCTGATCCATTCAGAAAAAATGACGATTGTGAGTGAACTGGCAGCGAGCGTCGCTCATGAAGTCAGAAATCCGCTGACAGTAGTCCGCGGGTTTGTCCAGCTGCTTTTTAATGACGAAACCCTTCAAAACAAATCGAGTACAGATTACAAAAAGCTTGTACTGTCAGAGCTTGACCGGGCGCAAGGCATTATTACAAACTATCTCGATATGGCCAAACAGCAATTGTACGAAAAAGAGGTTTTTGATTTATCAGCTCTTATCAAAGAGACAAGCTCCCTTATGGTGTCGTATGCCAATTACAAGTCTGTAACCGTTGAGGCCGAAGCAGAGCCGGGCCTTTTAGTATACGGAGACGCAACAAAGCTGAAGCAGGCTGTCATCAACCTGATGAAAAACAGCATTGAAGCGGTTCCCCACGGGAAGGGAATGATCCACATATCAGCCAAAAGAAGCGGCCATACGATCATGATTAACATCTCAGATAATGGAGTCGGCATGACAGACCATCAAATGCAAAAACTCGGCGAACCTTATTATTCATTAAAAACGAACGGAACGGGACTTGGGCTCACCGTGACCTTTTCCATTATTGAGCATCATCACGGGACCATTTCGTTTAACAGCAGCTTCCAAAGAGGCACCACGGTGACGATTAAGCTTCCCGCCGACCTTCCTCACTAGCAAATCGATTGGAACTTTAATAGAATAAATGCGAGGTGATGACAGATGAGCACGTTTGAGACAGGCTCTATCGTTAAAGGATTTTATAAAACAGGTGTATACATAGGAGAAATTACTGCTTGCAGGCCGCAGCATTATTTAGTGAAAGTCAAAGCGGTTCTCACCCATCCCGCTCAAGGGGACCTTCATCATCCAAAACAGGCGGATGTGCCGTTTTTCCATGAGAGAAGAGCGCTCGCATACGGTGAACAGACCAATATCCCCCATCATATGGTGAAGCCTTATGATGGCGAAGTGCCGGATTATACCGAGTCTCTGCGGGAGGCGGCAGCACAGCTGAGAGCCAAATTGAATGAGGATGGTTCGGAGTGGGCAAAGCGCTCCCTGAATAATCTGGACGTTTTAGAAAAAGAATATTTTAACCGGCCATAACCCAGTCTGACAAAAGATTGGGTTTTTTTAAGTTGCGCGTTTAAACAGTTCGGATAAATCGATTCTTTCGCCGATTGTCGGCGGTTTTGGCTTTTCGAGATACTGCTTATCCTGCTCAACAAGCTTAAAAAGCTTATATGCTGTGAGGGCGTCATCAAGCGCTTTATGATGGGTGCCGGTTCCGGTATCTCCATACTCCTCGGCAGCTTTCCATAAACCCGTCAGTGTCCGGTCTCCAAAAAAGTTTTTGTATTCAAGCGATAAATCTCTCATTTCTCCCTTAAACGGGAAAGGAATATGGTTAAACATACAGTTTTGCTTCAGCACTTTCATGTCCATGTTTCCCCACGTAATTATCGTGCTGTTCTTCTCAGGATCAAGCTCGTTTAGTTTGCGGATGAAATCCTCGAACCTCATCCCCTCGTCTACCTGCTTTTGGGTTATTTTTAAAAACGATTTGCAGCGTTTTGTCAGCTTCGGGAATTTTTTCGGTCTGATATAGCTCGAAAACGTCTCAACTACTTCATCATCAACCGACTTTACAATTCCGGCTTCAATGATTTCCGGGAAGAAATTTTGCGGGCTGTACTTTCCATCAGGCATCGTAAATTCGAAATCAATAATGAGTAAGCTGTTTGTCGTCACCTTTTTACACCTGCCTTTCCTCCGATCAGAAAATGCTATCTTTATAGTATATCAATTCCCCTTCTCGACCTTTCTTCATTTTCTAAAAATAATGAATTTCCCCAGCCGCTTTGTTTCTTTTAAATCGTGAATCGTTTCTTTATAATTAGTAAGGAACCTGAAATAATAAGAAGGTGATGTTATTTCTATCCGCAAGAAAAACTTTGTCATTGTGTGGCTGGCGAATTTCTTTGTATCAGCCAGCACAACGATGATCGTTCCTTTTCTTTCCTTATACATTGAGACGCTCAGCACTTTTTCAAACGGCTTTGTGCAAAGGTGGAGCGGCTATGTGTTCGGCATTACATTTCTCATGGCGTTTTTGGTATCCCCGTTTTGGGGGCGGTTCGGAGACAAACGCGGATACAAGAAAATCCTCATGGCAACCGGAACGGGCATTGCCCTCAGTATTTTATTCATGGGCTTTGTTACATCGGTGTACCAATTGTTTTTTCTGCGTATGGCAATGGGGCTTGTAACCGGATTCATCCCGACATCTCTTGCGATGATTTCGGCACAGACTCCGAAGAGCTCAGCCGGTAAAACCCTCGGCACGCTGCAAATGGGGCAAGTGTCCGGGAGCTTGTTCGGCCCGCTTTTGGGAGGCATGCTTGCTGATCGTTTCGGCTTTACGTATACCTTTTTTATCACATCCTTTGTGATTTTCTTATCTGTTCTTCTCGTGTTATTCGGTGTCAAAGAACAGCCTCTTGCAGAAAAGGCAGCCAAACGTACGTCTTACTCGAGAAAAGAAGTGCTCTCCTATATTTTTCACCAGCCGGCGCTTTGGGTCATGATGCTGTTAACCATGCTGATTCAAACAGGAAATTTCAGTATCCAGCCGCTGCTCGCTTTATATGTAAATGAGCTGCACGGACCTGTCAATCTGGCCTTTTTCTCCGGCATGGCATTTTCAGCAACGGGACTCGGAAGTTTGCTGCTGGCTAGAAAATGGGGAGATCTGGGCGACCGCTACGGCCACCGCCGCATTTTAATCGGACTTTTACTCGCCGCCTCTATCTTTTTTATTCCGCAGGCGCTCGCGTCCTCGCTCAGCGTGCTCCTTGTTTTCAGATTTTTATTTGGAATGGCGATGGGCGGCTTGCTGCCATGCATCACGGCAGCGATCCGCGTACAGGCTCCCGGCAGCATCCAAGGAGAAGTTCTCGGCTACAACGTCAGCTTTCGCTTTTTAGGAAATGTGCTTGGGCCTCTTCTCGGCGGAATCATATCGAGCCATTTTACAATTTCGGCCGCCTTTTATGTCACAGCGTTTCTCTTTTTCGCCGGCGCCTGCCTGCTTTGGATCATGCAGAAATTCCGGAAAGATTCTTATGCCAAAGCAAGCTGATTCTCAGAAAAAACTAAGGAATCTTCTAAATTTAACCTTCTCGTAAACTCAAAAGAATGGTACGATATGGCTAGAATTTAGGAGAAAAGAGAGTGACCATGTTACGAAAAATAATCGGATGGATTTTGCTCCTTTGCATAATCCCATTGTTTGCATTTACAGTTATCGCTTCCGGAAAAGAAGTAAAACAAATGAAGTCCCTGGATCAGGTGCTTGATAAAAATATTAATCTGAAAGATATCAGCCTTGTTCAGAACAGCTACATGTATGACAGGGACGGCTCCCTTGTCTCGGAAATCGTCAGCGATCACGAAAACCGCGTGCTCGTTCCATTTGACAAGATTCCCGAGGAAGTCAAACAGATTTTCTTAACGTCTGAGGACAAACATTTTTACGAGCATAAAGGCTTTGACTTTATGGGAATGGTGCGGGCAACTGCTTCTAACGTAAAAGACAAAAAAATTGACCAGGGCGCCAGCACCATCACACAGCAGCTTTCAAGAAACTTGTATTTAAGCCACGAACGCTCCTTCAGCCGCAAGCTGACTGAGCTCGCATATTCTTATCAACTAGAGAAAAAGTATACGAAAAATGAAATTCTTGAAGCTTACTTAAATACCATTTATTTCAACAATGGCGTTTACGGCGTCGGTTCAGCGGCTGAATTCTATTTCAGCAAACCGCTCAAATCTCTCACAGTGGGAGAAATGGCTTTTATTTGCGCTATACCTAATAACCCTACATTATATGATCCTCTCAAGCATTTTGACTACACGAAAAGCCGTCAAGAACGTTTGCTTAAAGGGTTAAAAAATGCCGGTGTCATTACGGATAAAGAGCTGAAAAAAGCCGTAAAACAAAAAATCAAACTGGATGTTGAAAAAAGAGAAGATAAATATCCGGACTATGTTTCCTATGTCAATGATGAATTCACTCAGCTGGTGTCTGAATCAGAAGGCTTTGATAAACGTCTTCAAAAAGCGTCAGGAAAACAAAAAGAAAAGATCGAAAACGAGCTGTCCGCAAGAGTCAGCACTCTGATGAAAGACGGCGTAAAAATTTATACCGCGCTTGATCCGTACATGCAAAATCAAGTTGTGGCACAAATGAATTCCAAGCTCCCGTATGCGGACGTACAGGGCGGAGCGGCTGTGATTAATCATCAGACGCATCAAATCATCGCTCTATCTGGCGGGAAAAACTATCAAAAATATGATTTTAACCGCGCCTACCAGGCATACAGGCAGCCGGGTTCATCCATTAAGCCGCTTCTTGATTACGGCCCTTATATTGAACAGACCGGCGCGACAGCAAGCAGCTCCATTGATGCCAGCAAGTTTTGCAGCAGAGATTACTGTCCGCAAAACTACAATAACCGCACGTACGGCACAGTGACGCTCGATACGGCGTTTAAAAATTCATATAATACACCGGCTATCAGAATGCTGGACCGTGTGGGAATCCAAAGAGCATTCAGTTATATTGAGCCATATCATTTTTCCAAACTGGTCGACAGCGACTATCTTCTCCCGGCAGCGCTTGGCGGATTTACAAACGGCATGACGCCTCTTGAGATGACAAAGGCATATACGACATTCGGCAACAGCGGAAGCTATACGCCGAGCCATGCGATTACAAAGGTGACAGATTTAAAGGGAAAAACACTTTATAAATGGAATGATAAGTCGACTCAAATATTCAGCGTCCGCACGAACATGCAGCTGAAAAAACTAATGTCTTCCGTTGTGAAAAGCGGGACAGGGAAAAAAGCATATTTTAAAGCGCCTTACATCGGCGGTAAAACAGGAACATCAAATGATTATCACGATATGTGGTTCGTCGGCCTGACAGATACGTATACAATGGGTGTTTGGGTCGGAAAAGATACACCGAGCAGCGTTGAGTATCTTCACAGCATCAGCCCTCAGCTTTCCATCTGGAAAGGAACGCTGCAAACGGCTTATTAAAGAATCGGAGGGGATCTGGCGTGCAATCAGAACAAATTCCAAATCGCGTTTTGCTGTTTGACGGCGTGTGCAATTTATGCAACGGCGCCGTGCAATTTATCATTAAGCGTGATCCGGACGGATTGATTTCTTTTACATCGCTGCAGTCGGAAACAGGTCAGAGCCTGCTGAAAAAGAGCGGGCTCCCGACTGATCAGTTTGACAGCTTTGTCTTTATTGAAGACGGCCGAGTTTACACAAAGTCAACTGCAGCCATAAAGGTTTTCAGGCATCTGCGGGGCCCATGGCGGCTCTTCGTCCTGTTTTTCGCAGTGCCGAAGCCTGTCAGAGATATGGTCTATTCTTTCATTGCCAAAAACCGCTATAAGTGGTTTGGCAAAAAAAATGAATGTATGCTCCCCTCCCCTTCTATTAAAAAAAGATTTTTACCGTAAACGAAAAAATGGCTAGCTTACACAGGTAAGCTAGCCATTATGCTATTATAAAGCTTGATAAATATGAACAGAATACCGATAACAAAGGTAAACCAAAACAGCAGTTCCAATAAAATGAATCCGACTAATGACATGAGAGAAAGCGTTGAATAAATCCGGTATACGATAAACACAAAGTAAGCGAGCGTGACGACCGCAAACCAAATCACAATCCAGATGACATTTTGCAAGAGCACAAAGGATAAAATCCCGCCTCCTAAATAAATCATGGAACCCATTCTGATTTTTTTCAGATTGTTCCCTTCCGGATCGTTAGCAAAAAACAGCAGTGACAGCTCAGTCACGGTATTCGCAATTAATTTCAGAGCGGACAGAACCATAAAGTATAAAAGTGCAAAGGCAGCAAATAACGCAAGCCTGATCCCTTTCTCTGAAAAATAGTCGAGCATTCCATCATACATTCCAAATGAAGACAGCATCTTCAACGCATAAAGTGAAGTTGAAATGGATAAAGACGAACTAAAAAGCAGGATCGCAATCAGCGGAAAGTATCCCGTCAAATAAGTATTTTTCATATAAAAAAGTCCCTTTCTATAATCTACCTCATTTATTATGGAGGACTTAAAACACATTGACAAGATAAATTATTCCATTTTTTCTCCTTTTTACGAATTACGATCCCAAATCTTCACAAAGCAGCTTTTTGAGAGTAAAGTAGTACGCAGGAATCATAAAACGTAAGGAAGTTTACTATGAAAAAAACATTGAAACTGCAAACCAGACTCACCATATTTGTTTGTATCGTTGTGTTAATCGCACTGCTCATTACGTTTTTTACAGTCGGTGCCCAAACCACCAAACGGATTAGAGATCAGGAAAAAGCCACAGCGATGCAGACCGCTGAAATGGTAGCCGAAGCGCCTATCACAGCCTCTGCTTTAGAGAGCGGAAAAAACCAGAAGGAACTGCAAAGCTACACAAAGCGGGTTCAGAAAATCACCGGCACGGAATTTGTCGTTGTCATGGATATGAACGGCATTCGCAAAACCCATCCTGACCCAAGCAAAATCGGGAAAAAATTCATGGGCGGTGATGAAGCCGAAGTACTAAAAGGACATGTCCACATCAGCACAGCCTCTGGCACGCTCGGGAAATCACAGAGAGCATTCGTCCCTGTCTACGCCGAAAATGGAAAACAGGTCGGTGCAGTTGCGGTCGGGATCACTGTAAATGAAATTGATGAAGTGATCAGCCACAGCTTACGGCCGCTCTACTTTATTATCTGCGTCAGCATTTTCGTTGGTGTGATGGGAGCTGTTATCGTCGCCCGTACGGTGAAAAATATTATGTACGGACTTGAACCTTATGAAATTGCGACTCTTCTTGAAGAACGGAGCGCGATGCTGGAATCGACGAAGGAAGGAATACTTGCTGTCGATGAACACGGTAAAATCAAACTTGCCAATGCGGAAGCAAAGCGCCTATTCGTGAAAATGGGCATTAATACAAATCCCGTTGATCAGGATGTAAATGACATCTTGCCGAAAAGCCGCTTGAAAAAGGTCATTGAGACAAAGAAACCTCTTCAAGACAGAGACGTCCGCATTAACGGATTAGAGCTTGTATTTAATGAAGTTCCCATCCAACTGAAAGGACAAACCGTCGGAGCGATTGCGACATTCCGCGACAAAACCGAGGTAAAACATTTAGCTGAACAGCTTTCCGGTGTTAAAATGTATGCAAACGCACTGAGAGCGCAGTCTCATGAATTTATGAACAAGCTGCATGTGATATTAGGTCTCGTCCAGCTGAAAGAGTATGACGATCTTGGAGATTATATTAAAGATATTGCGATTCAGCAAAAATCAGAAACAAGCGAAATAATAAATGATGTCAAAAGCTCCGTGCTGGCTGGTTTTCTGCTCGGAAAACAAAGCTTCATACGGGAGCAGGGCGCAAATCTTGATATTGAATGCAGCGGTGTCATCCCGAACGCGGCAGACCCTTCAGTCATTCATGAACTTATTACAATCATCGGAAATCTCATCAACAATGCCCTGGACGCCGTTGCCAATATGCCGAAAAAACAAATCACCATGTCCATGCGTTTTCATAACAGCATACTGGACATTGAAATTACCGATACAGGAGCAGGCATGTCTGAAGAAGATCAAGCCAAAGTATTTGAACAAGGCTATTCAACAAAGGGCAAAAACCGGGGATTTGGCCTTTATTTTACACAGCAAAGCATCGAAAATTTAAAGGGCCAAATGATCCTCACAAGCGAAGAGAATGAAGGAACGACATTCAGTCTTCGCATCCCGTACGAACCGAAGGAGGAAAATCATGATTAATGTACTAATAGTTGAAGATGACCCCATGGTGGGTGAATTAAATAAACGATACTTAAGCCAGATAGAAGGCTTTCAGCTGAAAGGCATCGCCTCTTCCTTTCAAAGCGCTCTGCATATTTTAGGAGAGCATCACATCGACCTCATTTTGCTCGATATTTATATGCCGGGTAAAAACGGGCTTGAACTGCTGACGGAACTGAGAGCCCAAAATGAAGCGGTTGACGTCATTGTCATCTCAGCGGCCAGTGAGCTTGACGTTATCAAGAAAACACTTCGTTACGGAGCTGTTGATTATTTAATCAAACCGTTTGAATTTGAACGTTTCCAAACTGCCCTGTCTGATTACAGACGAAAACAAAAGGTATATTCAACCCATCGCAACATGAGCCAAAAAGAACTGGACGCCGAGCTTTTTCAAAAGAAAGAAGCAACAGAAAAAGTGCAGCTTCCTAAAGGCCTGACAAAAAGCACGCTGAAGCTGATTTGGTCCAGTATCCAGTCATTTGAAAATGAATCATTTACGACAGAAGACCTGGCAAAGCACACAGAAATCTCTCAAGTATCCATACGAAAATACTTAAAGTTTCTTGAAGATATACAGGTTCTGAATGTAGAAATGGCGTACGGAACAATCGGAAGACCTGTGTTTCAGTACAACGTCAACACAGGAAACCTTAACGCAATTAAGCAATTTCTATAAAAAACCGCACTGTTCACTCTGAGCAGTGCGGTTTTTTCTGTCATATCTCTTGCCAAGATCCTTGATTCTATTGATGATAAGTTATACAAGAATAATAAAGGACTTTTTACACTTTTGATCAAACAATTCTAAAAATATATATTTTTTAAAAAATTATGCGGAATTCTATTTATTTCTTGTAAGTAAAATGATAAATTATGATTGGTTAGTTGATCCCAAAAACTAAGTCATAAGTCTCACTTCAGAAAAAGATGTCACGGTTTTCCGCCCGGAATGCCTTCCGCATCCTTCTCTTCCCCGCCTTTCGAAGGAAACACTCACACCACGCTTATTCAGGGAAGATCAGAACTGTCTCAGCGCATTCCATTTGTTATTATCAGAAAATTTTATTGATTCTAAGAAATTGTTCAGGACAGCCCATCACATGACTGACCGGATCAGCTTTGAACCAAATTTTTCTGGGGGGTTATATCTTGAATAAACGAAAAATCGGATTGGCGATGTCACTTGTGATCGCAGCAGGCACCATTTTAGGAGCATGCGGAACCAGCGATAAAAGCAGCGGCACAAACACTGACAAAAACAAATTCAGTGTGGCAATGGTTACTGACGTAGGCGGAGTGGATGACAAATCCTTCAACCAATCAGCCTGGGAAGGCATTCAAGCCTTCGGGAAAGAGAACGGGCTGGAAAAAGGCAAAAACGGTTACGATTACCTTCAATCAAAATCAGATGCTGACTACACAACAAATTTAAATAAATTAGCACGTGAGAATTTCGACTTGATTTACGGCGTCGGCTACTTAATGGAGGACTCAATCAGCGAAATTGCTGACCAGCGCAAAAATACAAACTTTGCGATCATAGATGCTGTTGTCGATAAAGACAACGTCGCAAGTGTTACGTTTAAAGAGCAGGAAGGCTCATTTCTCGTCGGAGTGGCCGCAGCCTTATCAAGCAAATCACAAAAAATCGGATTTGTAGGCGGCATGGAATCTGAGTTAATCAAAAAATTCGAGGTCGGCTTCCGTGCCGGCGTGCAGGCCGTAAACCCTAAAGCCGTTGTCCAAGTAAAATATGCGGGCGGTTTCGATAAAGCCGATGTCGGCAAAGCCACCGCCGAAAGCATGTATAAATCAGGCGTAGATGTGATTTATCACTCCGCAGGCGCCACTGGCACAGGTGTCTTTACTGAAGCGAAAAACCTGAAAAAAGAAGATCCGAAACGCGATGTCTGGGTCATCGGTGTCGATAAAGACCAATACGCAGAAGGCCAGGTAGAAGGAACAGATGATAACGTCACCCTCACTTCCATGGTCAAAAAAGTAGATACAGCGGTTGAAGATTTAACGAAAAAAGCAAGCGAAGGAAAGTTCCCGGGCGGCGAGACGCTCACCTACGGCCTTGATCAAGACGGGGTCGGCATTTCCCCATCTAAACAAAATCTATCGGATGATGTGATCAAAGCGGTTGATAAATGGAAGAAAAAAATCATCGACGGATTGGAAGTGCCGGCAACTGAGAAAGAGCTGAAAACCTTCAAAGCTGAATAAGAATCGCAGGGATAAGGAGGTCGAGCCCTTATCCCTTGTTTTTCTTTTATATTGAATAAAGGAGCGGTCAAATCAGTGGAATATGTCATTGAAATGCTCAATATCCGCAAGGAGTTTCCAGGTATCGTCGCCAATGACAATATCAATCTTCAGGTCAAAAAAGGCGAAATACACGCGTTGCTCGGTGAAAACGGAGCGGGGAAATCAACGTTGATGAATGTCCTTTTCGGGCTGTATCAGCCGGAGCGGGGTGAAATTCGGGTGCGCGGCGAGAAGGTGCACATCAACAGCCCAAACAAAGCGAATGACCTTGGAATCGGAATGGTGCATCAGCACTTTATGCTTGTTGACACCTTTACAGTTGCTGAAAATATTATTCTCGGGAAAGAGCCAAAAAAGTTTGGCAGAATTGACCGGAAGCGGGCTGCCCAAGAGGTTCAGGACATTTCCGATCGATACGGCCTTCAGATTAATCCTAAAGCAAAAGTTGCTGACATATCAGTCGGCATGCAGCAGCGCGCAGAAATATTAAAAACCCTCTACCGCGGGGCTGACATTCTGATTTTTGACGAACCGACGGCTGTATTGACGCCTCATGAAATCAAAGAACTGATGCAAATCATGAAGAATCTGGTCAATGAAGGGAAATCAATCATCTTAATCACCCATAAACTGAAAGAGATTATGGAGGTTTGTGACCGCGTGACCATTATCCGCAAAGGAAAAGGCATTAAAACACTTGATGTCCGTGATACAAACCAAGATGAGCTCGCCAGTCTTATGGTCGGCCGCGAAGTCTCGTTCAAAACTGAAAAGAAGGCTGCTCAGCCGGGAGCGGAAGTGCTTGCGATTGACAGAATGACCGTAAAGGATACCCGCGGAATAGAGGCAGTCAGGAATTTATCGCTTTCTGTTAAAGCGGGAGAAATCGTCGGCATAGCCGGTGTCGACGGAAACGGGCAATCGGAGCTGATTGAAGCGATAACAGGACTCCGCAAAACAGATTCAGGAACAATCACCTTAAACGGTAAACAGATCCAAAACCTGCCGCCCAGAAAAGTCACTGAATCCGGCATCGGACATATTCCCCAAGACCGCCATAAACACGGTCTCGTCCTCGATTTTCCGATCGGAGATAATATGGTGCTGCAAAGCTATTACAAAAAGCCGTATTCAGCATTTGGCGTGTTACATAAAGGCGACATGTATAAAAAAGCACGCAGCCTGATCAGCGAGTACGACGTCAGAACGCCGGATGAATATACACACGCCCGGGCATTGTCAGGCGGAAACCAGCAAAAAGCGATTATCGGGCGGGAAATAGACCGGAACCCTGATTTATTAATCGCTGCCCAGCCGGCCCGCGGCCTTGATGTCGGAGCGATTGAGTTTGTCCATAAAAAGCTCATTGAGCAGCGTGATGCCGGAAAAGCCGTTCTCCTCCTCTCGTTTGAGCTTGATGAAATTATGAATCTCAGTGACAGAATCGCCGTTATTTTTGAAGGACATATTATAGCCAGCGTCGATCCGCAGGACACCACTGAGCAGGAGCTCGGCCTCTTGATGGCAGGAAGTACGCAAAAGGAAGCGGGGAAAGCAAATGGTTAAACGACTCTCTCATTTACTCGTGCCGCTCATTGCAATCATCCTCGGTCTTGGGGCCGGCGCGCTGATTATGCTTGCGAGCGGATACAGTGTGATCAGCGGCTATTCGGCTTTGTGGAATGGGATATTCGGAGAAATCTATTATGTCGGAGAAACCATCCGGCAAATTACGCCTTATATTTTATCCGGATTGGCTGTTGCCTTTGCATTCCGAACCGGGCTCTTTAATATCGGCGTCGAGGGGCAGCTGCTCGTTGGCTGGACAGCAGCGGTTTGGGTCGGGACGGCATTTGACGGACCGGCTTATATTCATATGCCGCTTGCACTGATTACAGCGGCAGCTGCCGGAGGATTATGGGGTTTTATTCCCGGCGTTTTGAAGGCGCGCTTCTACGTTCATGAGGTCATTGTCACCATTATGATGAATTATATCGCGCTTCATATGACCAATTACATCATTTCAAACGTCTTGACAGATCGTCAGGATAAAACGGAGAAAATTCACGAATCCGCCTCCCTCCGCTCGCCGTTTCTTGAACAGATCACCGATTACTCACGGCTGCATTGGGGGATCATCGTCGCCCTTCTCGTAGCAGTTGTCATGTGGTTTATCATCAACAAAACAACAAAGGGATTTGAACTTCGGGCGGTCGGATTAAACCAGCACGCTTCCCAATATGCGGGCATGAGCGTACGGAAGAATATCATGACCTCCATGCTCATCTCAGGTGCCTTTGCAGGGCTTGCCGGCGCCATGGAGGGTCTTGGGACATTCGAATACGCAGCCGTGAAAGGCGCATTTACCGGCGTAGGCTTTGACGGTATCGCTGTCGCTCTTCTCGGGGGGAACACAGCTGTCGGAGTTGTGCTGGCGGCATGCCTGCTTGGCGGCCTGAAAATCGGCGCTTTAAATATGCCGATTGAATCCGGCGTTCCATCAGAGGTCGTCGATATTGTGATTGCCATTATCATTCTGTTTGTGGCTTCAAGCTACGCGATTCGTTTTGTCATGGACAAATTGAAGAAAAAGGGGGCGAACTAAGTGGACTTTGTGCAGATTTTATCCATCATTGTCCCAGCCACACTCGTCTATGCGGCCCCGCTTATTTTAACTGCTCTCGGCGGCGTGTTTTCTGAGAGATCAGGTGTTGTGAATATCGGCCTTGAAGGCCTCATGATTATCGGGGCGTTCACCAGCGTGTTATTTAATTTATTTCTAGGTCCGGAATTGGGCGCCGCCGCGCCTTGGCTTTCGCTTCTTGCCGCGATGGCAGCAGGCGCGCTGTTCTCACTGATTCACGCGGCAGCGGCGATTTCGTTTCGCGCCGATCAGACAGTCAGCGGCGTCGCCATTAACATGCTGGCGCTTGGGGCAACTTTATTTATCATAAAACTGATCTACGGCAAAGCGCAGACAGATAAAATCCCTGAGCCTTTTTATAAAACGAATATTCCCGGCTTGAGCGACATTCCCGTATTAGGAAAGATCTTCTTTTCGGATGTCTATTATACGTCTATTCTTACCATTGCACTGGCCTTTATTTCTTGGTTTCTCTTGTTCAAAACACCATTTGGCCTTCGCATTCGTTCTGTCGGAGAGCATCCGATGGCGGCGGATACGATGGGAATCAACGTATATAAAATGCGCTACATCGGCGTGATGATCAGCGGATTGTTCGGCGGGCTCGGGGGCGGCGTATATGCTTCCACGATTGCGCTTGATTTCACGCACTCTACCATCTCCGGGCAAGGCTTTATCGCCCTGGCAGCGCTTGTATTCGGAAAATGGCATCCGATTGGAGCACTGGGCGCCGCCCTGTTTTTCGGATTCGCCCAAAGCTTAAGCATTATCGGCTCACTGCTCCCTCTTTTTAAAGACATACCAAATGTGTATATGCTGATGGCGCCTTATGTATTAACGATTATCGCTTTAACCGGCTTTATCGGGCGGGCTGATGCGCCAAAAGCCAATGGTGTGCCTTATATTAAAGGAAAACGATAAACCATGCTCCCTTGGGAAGACGCTTCTCAGGGGATTTTTTCTAATCCAAAAGACCCTCTTAATTTAGTTGTTTATCACTTTTTTAACTTAAAAAAATATGAAGTGTTAACGCTTTCTTGTAGACTGTAACAAACAATACATGGGGGTGTATAACATGGGAGCAATTCCAAAAACGGGGACAATTTCACCTGAGCAAAAAGTCACACAGGAGAAAAACCTGTTTCAAAAAATATGGTCCTGGGAAATCGGTGTGATTCCTCTGCCATTATACACAGTATTAGCTATTATTATTATTCTTGCAGCCTATTACAATGAGCTGCCCGCAAATATGCTTGGCGGGTTTGCCATCATTATGATTTTGGGTGTGTTTCTTGGAGACATTGGCCAGCGCATTCCGATATTGAAGGATATTGGCGGACCTGCCATTTTATCTTTGTTTGTTCCTTCATTTTTAGTCTTTTACAATGTGCTGAATTCAACATCTCTAGACGCTGTAACCAATCTGATGAAAACATCTAACTTCCTTTATTTCTATATCGCTTGTCTTGTTGTGGGAAGTATCCTCGGAATGAACAGAACTGTTTTAATACAGGGTTTTATCAGAATGTTTGTTCCACTGGTTGCAGGAACGATCGCAGCAGTTGCGGCTGGCATACTCGTCGGATTTATTTTTGGCTACAGTGCCTACGATTCCTTTTTCTTTGTCGTTGTTCCGATTATTGCCGGGGGCATAGGCGAAGGAATTTTGCCGCTCTCGATCGCCTATTCACAAATACTCGGTTCATCCGCTGATGTGTATGTGTCTCAGCTGGTCCCTGCTGCTATTATCGGAAATGTTTTTGCTATCATCTGTGCAGCCTTAATGAAAAAACTTGGCGATAAACGTCCAGACCTGAATGGAAACGGCCGTCTCGTCAAATCTAAAAAAGCAAATGAGATTTTCAATCAAAAAGAAGCCGAAGCAAAAATTGATTTTAAACTGATGGGAGCCGGTGTTCTGCTCGCGTGTACATTCTTTATCTTCGGCGGGTTATTGGAGAAATTCATCTTCATCCCGGGCGCAATCTTAATGATTATTTCAGCGGCGGCTGTCAAGTATGCGAATGTTCTTCCGAAAAAAATGGAAGATGGCGCTTACCAGCTTTATAAGTTTATTTCTTCTAGCTTCACTTGGCCGCTGATGGTTGGTCTCGGCATCCTCTTTATTCCATTGGATGACGTGGCATCAGTGATTTCTATTCCATTTGTGGTCATTTGTATTTCAGTTGTTGTCGCGATGATTGCTTCTGGATATTTTGTAGGCAAGCTGATGAACATGTACCCGGTTGAATCCGCCATTGTTACCTGCTGCCACAGCGGTCTAGGCGGAACAGGTGATGTTGCGATTTTATCAGCGTCAGGAAGAATGGGCCTTATGCCATTCGCCCAAATTTCCACCCGTCTCGGCGGTGCAGGTACAGTCATTTGCGCGACAATTCTGCTTCGTTTCTTCACTTCATAAACAGAAAAAGAGTTCCGTCATATGCGGAACTCTTTTTTTATCTGTTCACAATTCGAATATACTCTCGGGGACCGAACGGCAGATCCTTTGATTCCATTTCACTCATTCTGGCTGAAAGGTGGTGCTCCAATAAATACAGCTCCCACTCATCACTAGCCGCACTGCTGCGTCCGTCATACTGATTCAAAATGAATGCCCCTGTGAATACTGAGCAGAATAAACCTGAGCACATCAGAACCTTGCTCTTCACATGATCAGCTCCTTACATTCAGCTTGATCAGGATTGATTTTAAATATACAAATAACATCATTTTTGTTAGACTTATTTTAAGGTCAAAGGAACTCATAAAAACCTATTGCAGCAGTTCGAAGCATAGCGGCTTCCAAAAAAGTGCGATATAATTTGGACTGGGTCGTTTGACCGTATATTTGATACATAGCGCATTTTTTAATTGAGAACGAGAAAAAGGAGGTCTTATCTTTGCAGCTCTTACATTTTGCTATTTTATCGCCTTTTTTATTTGCCATTATCATTCCCTTCTTGGCAAAATACGCAAAAAGAGTGCACACGGGCTGGTTTGTGTTGATCCTGCCCGTCTTGCTGTTTATATACTTTCTCCCAATGATCAGGATGACACAATCGGGAGAAACACTGCGGTCGGTATTGGAGTGGATTCCTTCACTTGGCATTAACTTTACCGTTTATATAGATGGTCTCGGATTGTTATTCGCCTTGCTGATCACAGGCATCGGCTCTTTGGTCACTCTTTACAGCATTTTTTATTTATCGAAAGAAAAAGAACAGCTCGGGCCCTTTTATGTCTATTTATTGATGTTTATGGGTGCGATGCTCGGTGTCGTTCTTGTAGACAATGTCATGGTCCTCTATATGTTTTGGGAACTGACAAGCCTTTCGTCATTCTTGCTGATCGGATATTGGTATAAGCGTGAAAAGTCGCGCTACGGCGCTGCCAAATCACTTTTGATTACGGTCAGCGGCGGGCTGTGCATGCTCGGCGGATTTATTCTCCTTTATCTGATAACAGATTCCTTCAGTATTAGAGAGATGATTCATCAGGTTCAATTAATTGCCGGACACGACTTGTTTATCCCGGCTATGATTCTCATTTTATTAGGGGCATTTACAAAGTCCGCGCAATTCCCTTTTTATATCTGGCTGCCTGATGCGATGGAAGCTCCGACGCCTGTCAGCGCATATCTCCATTCAGCTACTATGGTGAAAGCCGGCATTTATGTAATTGCGAGATTCAGTCCTATTTTCGCCTTTTCAGCTCAGTGGTTTTGGATCGTTTCCCTCGTTGGGCTCTTTACGATGGTATGGGGTTCATTCCATGCCGTGAAACAAACTGATTTAAAATCGATTTTGGCGTTTTCAACCGTCAGCCAGCTCGGTATGGTCATCTCCATGCTTGGGGTCAGTGCCGCAGCTCTTCATTACGGCCATACAGAATATTATACAGTTGCCGCCATGGCTGCCATTTTCCATTTAATCAACCACGCTACCTTTAAAGGAAGCTTGTTCATGGCAGTCGGGATTATCGATCACGAAACAGGCACTCGGGACATCCGGAAGCTCGGCGGCCTGATGGCGATTATGCCGATTACATTTACCATTTCCTTAATCGGGACATTTTCAATGGCCGGACTTCCGCCGTTTAACGGATTTTTGAGTAAGGAAATGTTTTTCACAAGCATGCTTCGCGTAACACATTTCGATCTGTTCAACGTGCAGACATGGGGCGCTTTATTTCCTGTTCTCGCCTGGATCGGAAGCGTATTTACATTTATCTACAGCATGAAATTGCTGTTTAAAACGTTCAGGGGAAGTTACCAGCCTGAGCAGCTTGAAAAACAGGCTCACGAAGCGCCGGCTGGCATGCTCGTATCTCCTGTCATTCTGGTCGCGTTTGCTGTCAGTCTCTTCTTTTTCCCAAATATCCTGTCCTACAGCTTGATTGAGCCGGCGATGAACTCGATCTATCCGACACTGCTGGACAGCCATGAGAAATTCCATGTTCACATTTCGCAATGGCATGGGCTGAATACGGAAGTGCTGATGACTGCAGGAATTATTGTTATCGGCACCATTGGATATTTGACGATGAATAAGTGGAAGGGAATCTATAAGCTATTTCCTTCGAAGCTCACACTCAATCGGTTATACGACAAGCTTGTGACTCTGATGGAAAAAGGTTCTTACCGAGTCACCAAACAATATATGACCGGCTTTTTAAGGGATTATTTGCTGTACATCTTCGCTGGTTTCATCATTCTGATGGGCGGAGCTTTTGTCATCAAAGGCGGATTTTCCTTTACAACGGAAGGCATGGCTAAAATCGGCGTATACGAAATTATTCTGACGCTTGTCATGATCAGCGGCACAGCGGCGACTGTTTTTGCCAGATCAAGACTGACGGCGATTATTTCACTCGGTGTTGTCGGTTATACGCTCGCATTGTTTTTTGTGATTTTCAGAGCGCCGGACTTGGCATTGACCCAGCTTGTCATTGAAACGATTTCTGTCGCACTGTTTCTGCTTTGTTTCTACCATCTGCCGAAGCTGCGGCTGAAAAAGAAAACGAGAACATTCCGGATGACGAATTTCATCATTTCTTTAGGCGTCGGGATTATCGTCACTCTGCTCGGCATCGCATCTTCAAGCCAGCGTACAAAAGACAGCATCGCATCCTTCTTCACAAAACACAGCCACGATCTCGGCGGAGGGGATAATGTCGTCAATGTCATCCTCGTTGATTTCAGGGGCTTTGATACGATGTTTGAAATAACGGTGCTGACGATTGCCGCTCTTGGCATTTACAGCATGATTAAAACAAAAGTAAAAGAGGAGGGGAAAAGCGGTGAATGAACAAAAAACAAATGACTTAATTCTTCAAACCGTGACAAAGCTTGTATCCTTTATCATTTTGCTTTTCTCTTTCTATTTATTTTTATCAGGGCATAACGCGCCTGGAGGAGGCTTTGTCGGCGGGCTGATCACGTCCTCTTCCATCGTTCTATTGCTGCTGGCATATGATTTAAAAACCGTGCGTTCGATTTTGCCGGTTAATTTCATTTATGTCGCGGGAGCCGGACTTCTGCTCGCTGTATTAACCGGCGTTGGCTCCTTTGTCTTCGGAGCTCCTTTTTTAACCCATACATTCGGATATTTTCAGCTGCCGATCCTTGGGAAAACGGAGCTTGCCACGGCGACGATATTTGATTTAGGCGTTTATCTAGTTGTCGTAGGCATTACGATGACCATTATTCAAACGATTGGAGAGGAAGAATAATGGAAATCTTAATGGCTGTTTTAGCCGGTATTATTTTTATGGCAGCTACGTATTTGCTGCTGTCTAAAAGCCTGCTCCGCGTCATTATCGGGACAGCACTGTTAAGCCATGGCGTTCATTTAATGCTTTTGACTATGGGAGGATTAAAGAAAGGCGCCGCTCCGATTTTGAGCGAGCATGCCAAATCATTTGTCGATCCGCTTCCACAAGCCCTGATTTTGACGGCAATTGTCATTTCATTTGGCGTTACATCATTCATCCTCGTCATGGCCTTTAGGGCTTATCAGGAATTGAAATCGGACGATATGGATCAAATGAGGGGAAATGATCAACATGAATAATTTTGTTATTTTGCCAATCCTGATCCCACTCCTGTCGGCCATTCTGCTGATTTTCATGACGAAGAATCTGATGCTCATGCGAATCTTCAGCACTGCGGCATCGGCAATCGGGATTGTGATCAGCGGCATACTCGTACAGACTGTCTTCACAAAAGGTATCCAGACACTCAGTCTGGGCGGCTGGAAAGCGCCGTACGGTATTGTGCTCGTCGCAGACCAATTCGCCAGCCTGCTCGTTCTCACAACAGCGGTAATCGGTTTATTGGTTGGGCTTTATTCCTTCCGTTCCGTCGGTGAAAAACGGGAGCGTTCCTTTTATTACTCCGGCGTGCAGTTCTTGCTTGCCGGCGTCAGCGGAGCGTTTTTAACAGGCGATTTATTTAATATGTACGTATTTTTTGAGCTTCTGCTTATTGCTTCCTATATGCTGATTGTATTAGGCGGCACAAAAATTCAGCTGCGGGAGTCCATTAAATATATTGTGTTTAATATCGTGTCGTCGGCCATGTTTGTCATCGGTGTCGGCTTTTTATACGCTGTAACCGGTACGTTGAACATGGCGGACTTAAGCGCCAAAATCAGTGAATCCGGGCAAACAGGCCTGATTACTGTCATCAGTGTCCTGCTGCTGATTGTATTCGGTATGAAGGGCGGAATCTTCCCCCTCTACTTTTGGCTTCCGGGCTCGTATTACGCGCCTCCGGCGGCAATCTCCGCGTTGTTCGGCGCATTGCTGACAAAAGTCGGTTTATATGCGATCACGAGGGTTTTCACATTGATTTTTATTCACGATACAGCCTTTACCCATCAGCTGATGATTTGGCTGGCGGCACTGACTGTGATTTTCGGTGTTATCGGTTCACTCGCTTATACGGATGTCATGAAAATTGTGATCTACAACATTATCACCGCTGTCGGTGTGATTTTGTTCGGTGTGGCAGTTCATACCCCCGCATCCATTCAAGGCGCAATTTACTACCTGATTCACGATATGCTGATTAAAGGCGCTTTATTTATGCTGGCGGGCACGCTGATCGCACTGACTGGAACAGCGAGCCTGCATAAAATGGGCGGGCTGATCAAACGCTACCCTGTTCTTGGATGGATGTTTTTCATTTCAGCTATTTCTCTTGCGGGCATCCCGCCTCTCAGCGGATTTGTCGGCAAATTTAAAATTGCGGAGGGCGGCTTCGCGGAAGGTGAATTTACGATTTCCATGCTGATTCTGCTTTCAAGTCTGCTCGTACTATACTCTGTGCTGAGGATCTTTATACATGCGTTTTGGGGCGAAGAAAAAGAAACACCAAAACCAAATTATAGAACAGCTAAAGGACTTCTTTATCCGGCAGCTATTTTTCTCTTACTGTCTCTGCTCTTCGGTTTGGGCACAGAATGGGTGTCCCCTTACGTTGATCAAGCGGCCGAGACGCTGCTGAATCCGGAAAAATATATTGAAGCTGTTTTGAAGGAGTAGATCGCATGGCATTTCAAATTTTATTAAATGTGTTTCTCGCATTTTGCTGGATGTTCTTGAGCAATGATCCAAGCGCCGCAGGATTTATCACAGGCTATGCTCTGGGAATGCTCTCTCTCTTTTTCTTCCGGCGCTTTTTTACCCGCCAGTTTTATCTATGGAAAATGTTTTCTATTATCAAACTCTTTTTGATTTTTTTAAAGGAACTGTACCTTGCCAATGTCAGTGTAATGAAATCAGTCCTATCGCCGAAACTGAATATCAGACCGGGCATTTTCGCTTTTAAAACAGAGCTCACGAAGGATTGGGAAATCACCCTGCTGTCACTGCTCATTACGTTAACGCCGGGAACCTTGGTGATGGATATTTCCGATGACAGGACGATTCTTTACATTCACGCGATGGATATTGAGGATGCGGAAAAAGCCATTTTTGATATTCGGGAGTCATTTGAGAAAGCCATACAGGAGGTGAGCCGCTGATGTTTACGCTGATTCTGCAAATCGCGCTCGGCATTATGGCAGTGTCTACCCTTTTGTATGTCATTCGTGTCATTAAAGGACCGACTGTGCCTGACCGGGTTGTGGCTCTGGATGCAATCGGCATCAATCTGATCGCGATCACGGCGCTTGTCTCCATTTTGCTGAAAACAAGTGCGTTTCTGGATATTATTTTGCTGCTGGGGATCTTATCGTTTATCGGAACAATTGCATTTTCTAAGTTTTTGGAGAAAGGAGAGATTATCGAAAATGATCGAAATCGCTAAAGTCGTCGTGGCTGTATTCATTCTGCTCGGCTCTCTTGTATGCCTTGCCGCTTCATTTGGGACGCTTCGTCTTCCTGATATGTATACACGCTCACACGCTGCTTCTAAAGGCTCAACATTAGGCGTCAATATGGTTCTGCTCGGTGTCTTCTTCTTTTTGTGGTTTATAACCGGGGAAATATCGGCTAAAATCCTGCTCGGGATTTTCTTTATCTTTATTACGTCGCCTGTCGGAGGGCACTTGATCTGCCGTGCTGCGTACAACTCCGGCGTCAAGCTTGATGAGAGAAGTGTACAGGATGACTATAACGGGATCAGAAACTTTGTGATTAAACGAAAAGAGGATTCTTACTTATAAAAATAAGCAGCCGGACAGGCAGAGTTCCGGCTGTTTTTTTATTTCTTGATGACAGCCAGCGTGCATCTGGATATACAGATCAGCCTCTCTTGCTCGTCATAGATGTGTATTTGATAGACAATGGTCGTTCTGCCTTTATGAACGGGCTCGGCTACTGCCTTTACCGTTCCTTCCTTTACGGATTTCAAATGATTGGCGTTAATCTCCAAACCGACACAAGCTTGTGTTGTGTGATCAATCAGATTTTGCGCACCTGCGCTCGCCGCGGTCTCCGCCAGAGCAACTGAAGCGCCTCCATGCAAATATCCGAACGGCTGCACCGTCCGATGATCCACCGGCATGACCGCAACGCATCGTTCCGCCGTGCTTTCAACAATCTCGATTCCAAGCGCTTCAAGCAATGTGTGTTTCATATCCATCATATACAACTCCCTTATTTAAAGTACACCGTCTGATTTCGCAATCAAAACCGCTTCCGTCCGGGAACCGACATTCAGCTTATTGAAAATCGATGTCAGGCTGTATTCAATGGACCGCTTGCTTAAATGAAGCGCATCTGCGATTTCTTGGTTTGTAAATCCCTTTTCAACTTCTTGAAGAATCAGGCATTCTCTAGGTGTGAGCACATCTTGTTCTTTTTGAGAGGAAGGAGCCGGCTTTGTTTTTTGCTGAGTCATCAGCTGTTTAAAATAAGCAAAATCGACTAAAATTTCTCCGTTGAGTACGTGGTATATGTATTGGGTGATCTTTTCTTTCGATTCGGTTTTGCTGATGGCACCGTGCAGACCCGCACGAATCGCTTCCTCAAAATAATCCTCGACCTCATAACCGGTATACACGATAATTTTACAATGAGGATTCTCTTGTAAAATCTGTTTAGAAAGCTCCATCCCATTGACCTCGCCGCCTAAATTCAGATCCATTAAAATGAGATCATATGACGAGAAATCATGCTGCTTGATAAACTGTTCGCTCGGTTCAGGACTGAGACAATCAACAGACAGATTCGAATCCGTTTCCAAAATTGTCTTGGTGCCTTCCATGACAGCCGGATGGTCATCAATCACTAGTATCTTTTTCATGTTTTCCTCCCTTTTACTCACTCATTTCCATTTTATAAAAAAGACTTGGCCTGTGCCAAGTCGTTTCCGTTATAAAACCATTACAATTCGATTTCAATATCAGCCTTAAAGCCCTTTCCTTCACTTGTTTCAATCCGAAGGCGTCCATCTAAAGCCCTGACTCTCTCCTTAATGCCAGAAAGCCCCATGCTCATGGAATGCTCATTATTTTTTTCTTGATCAAACCCTACGCCATTGTCCTCATAATGAAGAACGATTTTGTTTTGAATACTGATGAGCATAATCAGCACATCCGTCGCCTGAGAGTGCTTGACCGCATTAGACAGAAACTCTTGAATGATCCGGTACAAATTCAGCTGCGAATCCAGATCAAGCGAAGCCGTAAATCTGCCCGTATTTAAACGGATATGAAACGGCACCCGCTCCTGCTGCTGCGCCACAAGCTTCGACAGCGCCTTCACCAGCCCAAGATCATACAGAAGCTGCGGCCGCAGCTCATGACACGTCTCCCTCGTCATCGAAATCACATCAGACATCTGCTCATTCATCTGTACAAGCTTGTCCTGCACCTCTTCCTGGCACGGATTATCGTCCTTCTTAAAATCAGCCAAAAACAGCTCACACTGGCGCTTTAAGGAAATCAAATCCTGAAGAACGGAATCGTGGAGATCGCGGGCGAGTCCTGAACGTTGTTTTTCTTCGATTGCAAACATTAGCTTTTTCAGCCATATCGGGTTGGTTCCCTCTTGCTTTAAGTCCTTCAAATGTTCCATGAGCTCCTCAATATGCAGGACATTTTCCATGGACACACTTGTATAAAAAGACAGTGTTTTCAGCCACGATATTTCATCACGTGTTAGCCGGGGAGTGTTAATATTAGATAAACAAAGCAGAACATAAGAACTTCCGCCTCGTTCACCAACTTTCATAAGAAAGCCTTGATTGACTTCTATAATTTTCCCGATTTCTGATGTTACGTTTTCAAACTCCTCTTGATAAAGGTGCCAGTCCGGTCCGATTTCATGCTTATCTAAAAATATCACTTTGTGATCAGGAGTAACTTCAAAGGTATAAGCTTTACTTACAAGTAAAACATCCAAAATAGTTTTTTTCAGTTCTTTAAAGACTTGTTGAAGAGAAGTTACACCCCTCATTAGCTGAGTATATTTAAAGATACTGTCCTGATAGTTGAATTTTTCAGAGAAACGTTTTAACCGAAATTTAAAATCTATGACCTCTTTAAAGTAAAAGACAGCGAACATGACAACGAAAAAAAATACAGTTTGACGCACAGGGTTCATCTGAATTTCCATTACATCAAACCAAACTAATGCTCCAACTATAAATAGAGTTGGTATCATAGCAAGTAGAGCGTAATATCTCATTCTTCCTAAAATAAACTCTATATCAAACATTTTATTGGCTACAAATTGATACACTAAACCAAACGGAATAAGTACCAGTAATGATGCAGAGACTAATGCAGGGAAAATATAATTACCAGTAAATATTATTGGAAGAACATAAAATATCAAAAATGGCGCAAATGATAGAGTATTTGTTAGAATTAATAATTTAAGAATAAACGAATGCTCAGCATATTTATATTTATTAAGATGAAAGTATATCGACAAAAAAGCAAATAGAGTCAATATCGCAAAAGAAACCAAGTTAACAGTCGCTAAAAAATCAATATCAACTTGTAAATAGGCTCGGAAAAACTCAATTCCAACATTAAATATTGGTATGATATAAAGAAAAGAGATTCTATTCAAAAAAGCTTTTCCTATTTCTCTAAGAT
>NZ_JAJSOZ010000017.1:0-70503 GCF_021282335.1 Bacillus sp. G16
CACTTCAACCGGATAACTCACTCTTGTCCCCATAGAAAAAACACCTCCAAGTCTAATTTCGGATAACAATCATCCGTATTCAAACTTGAAGGTGTTTTTATTTGTCTCATCTTATGGGGTCAGTCCCTCCCAGCACCGCTTTTTTTATTTGCGCCCCCGCTGGACCGCTGAATACATAATGGATCGCTTTCCATTTGATGCCGTCCATTCGAACCGGTCTCCCGTCCCTTCGCTGCTGTAGTGATGCTGCACCGCGCATTGGGCGGTATCATTTGAAAAGTGATAAAAAGAAACACCCTGCTCCTCCGAAATATTCGAAAAAACGCCTTTATTATAAGAAAACACACAATCAAATACCGATAAGCCGAAGCTGTGCAAGTGCTGCAAAAATGCGAGAAAGGTTTCGTCATCAAGCGAATCTAAAAGCGCCATGAGCGGCCGCTTGACTGATTTTTCATAGCGGATGCGTTCCCCGCCGGAAAGGGAGATGTTTTCTTCACCGCATGCCAGAATCAATTGGTCCTGAAAGTCGGCCTGCTCCCACTTTCCTTTATGCTGTATCCAGATTGGGCTGTGATGGAGACTGTCCGCCAGCAGTATATCGCCTTCCTCGTTTTCGATTAAACAGTTGCCGTCTTCGATGAGGATGGTGCCGTACTCCCACTTTCGTTCCTCTGTATATATCAATTGTTTCCGTTTCATACATGCTGTCTCCTTTTCTTCTTTCCTCTCCTTTCTATCCAATTCAAGCCTGTCCCATACAACTCTTTTATGGACAAATCAACTATCTGCCTAAAGATGCATAAACTTACTAAGGTGCTGAAAGAAACGAAATTGTTACGAAAGAAACGGGATTGGAGCTGATATCACATGTGTGGAATTACGGGTTGGGTCGATTTTAAAAAGCAGCTCGTCCAGGAAAAACAAACGATCAACAGAATGACAGACACTCTTTCCAAACGGGGGCCTGATGATTCTAACGTTTGGGGAGAGCATCATGTTTTATTCGGACATAAAAGGCTTGCGGTCGTTGATATAGAAGGCGGGCGCCAGCCGATGGCATGCACCTTTAAAGGAAATACGTACACCATTATTTATAATGGCGAGCTGTATAACACGGAAGATCTGCGCAAAGAATTGCGGGCGCGGGGCCATCAGTTCGAGCGGACATCAGATACCGAGGTGCTGCTGCACAGCTACATTGAATGGCAGGAAGACTGTGTAGACCATCTCAATGGCATATTCGCTTTTGCTGTGTGGGATGAAAAGCGCGATCTGCTGTTTGCGGCGAGAGACCGTCTCGGTGTGAAGCCGTTTTTTTATACGAAGCAAGGCTCTTCTTTTCTCTTCGGGTCGGAAATCAAAGCGATCCTTGCACACCCTGATATAAAAGCGCGGGTGGACAGAACAGGACTTTCTGAAATTTTCGGGCTTGGGCCGTCCAGAACCCCGGGCACCGGCGTATTTAAAGGCATAAAAGAAGTCCGGCCGGCCCATGCGCTGACGTTTTCTAAAGACGGGCTGAACATTTGGCGTTATTGGAATGTCCAAAGCGAAAAACATACGGATGGCTTTGGTGATACTGTTGCCAATGTCAGATCGTTGTTTCAGGATGCGGTGACGCGGCAGCTTGTGTCGGATGTGCCGGTTTGCACATTCCTATCAGGCGGACTGGACTCAAGCGCCATTACTGCGATCGCGGCAGGCCATTTTGAAAAGGAAGGGAAAGCGCCGCTTCATACTTATTCGATTGATTACGAAGAGAACGATAAATTTTTTCAAGCGAGTGCCTTTCAGCCCAATGATGACGGACCATGGATTGAAAAAATGACAGAGGCCTTCGGCACGACGCATCACAAATGCGTGATCAGCCAAAAAGATCTCGTCGATCATTTGGAGGAAGCCGTACTGGTCAAAGACTTGCCGGGAATGGCTGATGTTGACTCGTCCCTGCTGTGGTTTTGCCGGGAAATCAAAAAGGACTTTGTCGTCAGCCTGTCGGGAGAGTGCGCGGATGAGATTTTCGGCGGGTATCCGTGGTTCCATATGGCTGACGTTGAGTCGGGCTTTCCATGGATGAGATCGACAGAGGAGCGGATCAAGCTGCTTTCTGATTCATGGCAGAACAAATTGAATCTCAAAGAATACGTAAATGCCAAATACGAAGAAACCTTGGCAGAAACGCCATTATTAGACGGAGAAACGGGTGTGGACAAAGCAAGAAGACAGCTGTTCTATTTAAATATGCTTTGGTTTATGACGAATCTTTTGGATCGCAAGGACCGGATGAGCATGGGGGCGAGCCTTGAAGTGCGGGTGCCGTTCGCCGATCACCGGCTCGTGGAATATGTCTGGAATATCCCGTGGGAAATGAAAATGCATGACAATCGGGAGAAAGGCATTTTTCGTAAAGCGCTCGAGGGCATTTTGCCTAATGACATTCTGTATCGCAAAAAAAGCCCATATCCGAAAACACACCACCCGGAATATACAAAAGGCGTCAGCGAATGGCTGAAAACGATCAGAAGCCAAAAGGACTCCGTGCTCCATACCCTGCTCGATAGAAAACAATTGGATCAGCTCTTAGAAACGGAAGGCTCCTCCTTCAAGGTTCCATGGTACGGGCAGCTCATGAAGGGGCCTCAGCTGATCGCCCACCTTGCTCAAATTCATACATGGTTTGAAGCGTATCGCATTGATATTGATGAGGGATAAAGAAAAAGCCGATTCTGCGCAAAGGAATCGGCTTTTTCTTCATATACAATTGCGAGAAAACATAATAGACTTGAAGAAGCAGTGATACATAGGAGTGAAAAGAAATGACAGAGATAAAAGAAGTCTATCAGCAATGCGGCCAGATCGTCAGCGCCCGCGAATCAGCCTGTTACAAAGCATTCTCGTTTCTCCCGCTGAAGCAAAGGCAGGCAGCTTGGGCGGTTATGGCGTTTTGCCATACGGCAGCCAATGCGGATGAGAAGGCGTTATCTGCCATTGAAGCTGAGGCTGAGCATGTTTTTTCCGGGACATATAACGGGAATCATGTTTTATGGAAGGCTTTCAGCCACGCGTATCAGACCTTTACATTGGACAGCGAGCCATTCCGTGAGTTCATTACCGCACAGAAAGCGGAAGATAAACCGTTCGAAAGCCTTGATGAACTGCTCATGCACGCATACCAGACGGGCGGCTCGGCCGGATTGATGCTTCTCCCGACTATGGCGCGCCGGAATCAGGAACAGCTTACACATGCAGCCGGCTCTCTCGGTTTAGCGATTCAGCTGATTCGGCTTCTGAGAGATATCGGCACGGACCAACAGCAAAAAAACCGCATCCCCCGGCAGGTGATGCAGCAATTTGGATATACAGAGGACGACCTTCAAAATGGCGTCGTGAATAAGGCGTTTACAATGACATGGGAGTATATCGCTTTTGAAGCGGAAGCCTATCTTGAGGAGTGTGTGGATGCATTGCCGCTATTTCCGTTATATTCACAAAAAACGGTGAAAGCCGCTCTTCATTTGTACCGGGCTGTTTTAGAAAAAATCCGGGCGGAGCAGTATGATGTATTTCAACATCAATACGCCCTCACAGAGAATGAAGTGAAGCGGATTCTGTCTGACATATAAAAAAACACCCGGCCTTATTGAGCCGGGTGTTACGCCATTCCTTTTTGAATCCAGATACGGGAGCGCCATCTTCTGTACATTAAGATTCCACGGACCCATTCGTCCGCAATAAAGGAAATCCAAACGCCGGCAAGACCGAAACCGAGGTGGATGCCGAATAGATAAGCAAGCGGGAGGCCGATGCCCCACATCGAAATCATTGCCATGTAAACCGGGAATTTCGCATCCCCCGCGGCACGCAGGGAGTTAATGATAATGACATTAAACGAGCGGCCCGGTTCAAGGATAATTGTCATGGCAATTAAAAGACTCGCAGTCGCAATAATATCAGGGCTTTGTGTAAAGATGCCGATCAGGTCTTTTGAAAAGATCGTCATCAAAACCGATGTAGCCGCAGCAATTCCGAGTGCCCAATATAAGCTCTTCATGCAGCGCTCATACGCGGCATCAAACTGTTTGCCGCCGATATAGCGGCCAATTAAAATTTGTGTGCCCTGGCTGATTGCAGTGCCGAACAGCAAAATAAACATCGTAATATTTTGCGTATACACTTTTGTTGTCAAAGCCTGTGCGCCCATGATGGCAATAAAATAAGTCACAATCATTTGCGAAAGGTTGTATGAAAGCTGTTCTCCCGCAGAAGGGATGCCGATTTTCAGCAGCTTGCGCAAATGCTCTTTATGCATATGAAAGACTTTTTTCAATGACATCTTCAGCTGGATGCGTTTGTTGACAATGACAATCATCGCGATTAATCCGATGACGCGGGCGATAGATGTGGACATGGCCACACCGGCGACGCCGAGAACAGGAAAGCCGAACAGACCGAAAATCACAACAAAGTTTCCGGCAATGTTTAAAATGTTCATGCCGATTGTGACAAACATTGTATCTTTTGTGTAGCCGTAGCTTTTTAAGATCGCGCTAAATGTCATGATTAAAGCCTGAATAAAGGACAGGCCTCCGACAACTTGTAAAAAGACCTTCGCATCAGGCATCAGCTCGTTTGATAATCCCATCATATGAAGCAGAGGGACAGCCGCGAAAAAGACGACGGCGCTGATGGCAAGGCTGATGAAGAAGTTGGCGCCGATTGACACATAAGCGACTTCCATGGCTTCTTTCTTTTGCCGTGACCCTAAAAATTGTGAAATGATCACAGTCGTTCCTGTTGCGATAAAGCTGAACATCACGATAATTAAATTCAAAATCTGGTTGCTGACACCGACCGCAGCCACGCTGTTATCTGAGTATTGGCTGAGCATGAGTGTATCGGCATTACCCATAAACATATATAATGAGACCTCAATAAAGATCGGCCAAGTAAGCGAAAATAATGAGAACGATTTGTCAGCGGGTTTTTTCAAAGCAGTTGATTTGAAGACAGCTTGTTTCATAGTGTCTAACCCCTTTCGTAAATAAAATCAACGTTTTAAAGTGTACCTCCATTTCCTTATAATAAAAAGGGAGAGAAACGATACTTCTTGCAAAAATCCGACTTAATAAGGAGGATGATCAAAATGCCTCGTATCCTGTTTACAGTCCCGCCTTTTCCGGTCTTTATCGCAGCCGGAGAAGGGGTTTTTAAAAGGGGAGAAACCCATGTGAAGCGCGTTTTTTCTGTATTTGATCTGATATACGTCAAGCAGGGAACGCTTTATATAACGGAAAATGAAAAATCATTCTCTGTTGAAGGCGGCGAGTACATCTTGCTTTCTCCCGGTCTTGAACACTATGGGACGAAGGGCAGTGATGAAGCAACCTCCTATTATTGGCTTCACTTTGATGAACATCGATATGAATTTACGGCAAAGGGAGGGAGCAACTGGTCTGAGCTTCAGCAGGAAAAAGGGAGCTTCGAGACGCCGGCCCGCTACGGCCTGGCTTTGCCGAGAAAAGGCAAGGTGCAGCGCCCGCAGTTTATGGCGCAGCAGTTTGAAAGGCTCATAGATTACTCTGCGGAAAACTCCGATTTGCCGCTTAGAAAGCAAATCTTATTTGAGGAGCTGATGCTGCATCTTCAAAAAGAGGCGTTTCAAATTCCGTCTGCGAAAGAGCGGGTTGCCTGGGAGGCGGCCCGGTACTTACAGGAGCATTTTAAGGAGAAGACGACAATCAAGGATCTCTCGCTCGCCCTTCACTATAATCAGGATTATGTGAGCCGCTGCATGCAGCAGGTGCTCGGCGTCACACCGGCGCAGTACACGAACCGGGTGAGAATGACGGAAGCGAAGCGCCTTTTATCCTCTACAAATGATAAAATGGGCGTCATTGCGGAAACGGTCGGAATGGAAGACCCGACATACTTTTCAAAACTCTTTAAGCAGATAGAAGGCATTTCACCAATTGAATACCGGAAAATTGTCAGCCGGAAAGTTCAATAACCAGACGAGGGATGAACATGAAAACAACAATCTACGATGTGGCAAGGGCGGCGGGGGTCTCGATCACAACTGTGTCGCGTGTCATTAACAATACTGGCAGAATCAGCGGCAAAACGCGGCAGAAGGTGATGAATGTCATGAAGGAAATGGCATACACGCCCAATGTCCACGCCGCGGCGTTAACGGGAAAACGGACGAATATGATCGCTCTCGTGGCGCCTGATATTTCAAATCCGTTTTACGGCGAACTTGCCAAAAGCATTGAGGAAAGAGCGGATGAGCTAGGTTTTCAAATGATGATTTGCAGCACCGATTACGATCCAAAAAAAGAAACGAAATATTTTTCAGTGCTGAAGCAGAAAAAGGTGGACGGGATTATTTTTGCGACAGGAATTGAGAATCATGGCAGCATGTCTGCTTTGGAGGAAATCGCCAGCGAGCAAATTCCGCTTGCCATGATTTCTCAGGATAAGCCGCTGCTTCCGATGGATATTGTCGTGATGGATGACGTTCGTGGCGGGTATGAGGCTGCCAAGCATCTTCTGTCACTCGGCCACACGAACATCGCCTGCATTGTGGGAGACGGGTCAACGACGGGTGAAAAAAACAGAATCAAAGGTTTCCGCCAGGCGATGGAGGAAGCGGGCGTGCCTGTCGATGAATCGCTTATCATCCCGACGCGATTTTCTTTGGAAAGCGGCAAGGAAGAAGCGGGAAAATTGCTGGACAGGAATGCCCCAACGGCTATTTTTGCCTTCAACGACGTATTGGCTTGCGCCGCCATACAAGCTGCGAGAATGAGAGGCATAAAAGTGCCCGATGACCTTTCCATCATCGGTTTTGATAACACGATACTTGCAGAAATGGCTGCCCCGCCCCTGACCACCGTGGCCCAGCCGATTAAAGATATGGGGCGGAGCGTCATCGAACTGCTGGCAGAAGCAATCGAAGGAAAACGAAATACGAAACAAAAAATAGTGCTGCCGCCTGAGCTTGTGGTCAGACATTCTACAGCACCACTCAAAACATGAGCCCGCAAATGAGCGGGTTCTTTTCATTTTGACAGTTGAAGCTAAAAAATATATTGCGTGTAAACAAGAGGCGGTGTAAAATGAAATCATCTTTTGAGAAAGCGCTTGCGCAATGTGTTAAAGCGGATTGAACCGCTGCTTTTTTAGCTGGTAAGAGAAAGCGCTTTCTCGAATCGATCCTGAAATGAGATAAAGGAGAGGATGGGACGTGGAACATCAAGTAAGATGCGCAGTATTGGGGTTAGGAAGGCTCGGTTATTATCATGCGAAAAATCTCGTCACCAGTGTTCCGGGGGCAAAACTGGTCATTGTCGGTGACCCGTTGAAAGGGAGAGCGGAGCAGGTGGCCAGAGAATTCGGTATCGAAGAATGGTCAGAGGACCCATACGAGTTGTTAGAAGATCCCGGCATTGACGCTGTCATTATCGTAACGCCGACAAGCACACATGGCGATATGATCATAAAAGCAGCGGAGAACGGTAAGCAAATCTTCGTTGAAAAACCGCTGACATTAAGCCTTGAGGAATCAAAAGCAGTTTCTGAAAAAGTGAAAGAGACAGGTGTCATTTGCCAAGTCGGCTTTATGAGGCGGTTCGATCCCGCGTACGCAGATGCCAAACGGCGGATCGACGCTGGGGAAATCGGCAAACCCATCTATTATAAAGGGTTTACGCGTGATCAAGGAGCGCCTCCCGCAGAGTTTATCAAACACAGCGGCGGGATCTTTATTGACTGCTCTATCCATGACTATGATATTGCCCGTTATTTGCTCGGTGCGGAGATCACTTCTGTTTCGGGACACGGCAGGATCTTGAACAACCCGTTTATGGAGCAGTACGGCGATGTGGATCAGGCGCTGACATATATAGAATTTGACTCCGGCGCAGCGGGGGATGTCGAGGCAAGCAGAACCTCTCCATACGGACATGACATCCGTGCGGAAGTTATCGGGACAGAGGGCAGTATTTTCATAGGGACATTGAGAAATCAACATGTGACCATCCTGTCGGCGAAAGGGAGCACCTATGATATTATCCCAGACTTTCAAACTCGTTTTCATGAAGCCTACTGCTTAGAGCTGCAGCACTTTGCCGAGTGTGTTCGGAATGGAACAACGCCGATCGTGACGGATGTCGATGCAACGATCAATTTAGAAGTCGGCATTGCCGCGACCAATTCGTATCGAAGCGGCAGGCCCGTACAGCTGGATGTGAAGCGTGCTTGCACCGGTTTGTAAGCGTTGTTAATTCTTATTCCGATCAAAAAAGCAAGGGCAGCTTAACCCTTGCTTTCTCTCTTTTCATATAAATAGTACATATAATCAGTAGGAACGCCTGAATGGCCAAGCTGTCTCAGCATTGCAGTCACGTTCCCTCTGTGATAAGTGCCGTGATTGACGACATGCAGGATGATGTCTGCATAGGTTGTTTCCAGTGTCCCGAGTTTCGGATGTTTCATTGAGAAGGTCTGTTCTAAGTCTATCTGTCGGCTGAAGAAATCATGATACTGTGCCTCCAACTCGGAAGCATGCTGTTTAATCGCTGCCATATCACCTTGCGCGGACTCGAATTTGCCTACGCTGTCTATGATCTCTTGGTAGGCAACTTCCGAAAGAACGTTCAGCCAAATGTAGTCAGCCCTGCACATATGAAGCAGCACGTCGCTGACAGAAGGGAATACGCTCTTTACTTCTTGATAAGCAGTTTCCTCCGGAAGTTTTTCGATATGGTTAAATATTCGCTTGTTTGCCCAAGAATGGTAGTCATAAAACTGTTTTGCATCAGTCATTAGCATTGCCTCCTTTTCTAAGACATTCGCTGTTTCAATTGTTTTTCCTTCAATTGCTGAAGAGCGATGCCCCGAAATATCCTGCTGCTGCCCACATCACCACAGCAGAGCATTTGTTTACAATCAGCATAAGCCTGCCGCTCGTATCTATCGTCTGAAACAGCCGGCCCGCTATCGCAAGACTGATAAACCAAAACCAAGAGACAGTGACACAGGCAGCCATAAAGAGCCATTTCTCAAGCCCAGAATATTGGAGTGAGCTTGCGCCGATGACACCGATCGTGTCCAGAATAGCGTGTGGATTTAATAGAGAAACGGCGGCCGCAAACGCAGCTTGTTTTTTAGCTGTGAACGTATTTTTCTCATTTTGGTTTGCTTTCGGACGGCTGTTCCATGTCACCCAGCCCATATAGAGAAGAAATAAAAATCCCCCGGCCATCATTACCGTTTCATACACAGGCACCTGCTGCACAATGACAGATACACCAGCAACCGCTGACACAATGAGCAGGGTATCGCAGACAGAAGCGCTGATGACGGCGGGGAGTGCCCGCCAAATATGCCTTTGCCACGCTCCTTGCTGAAAAATAAACACATTCTGCGCTCCCAGCGGCAAAATCAAGCCAAACGCTAGCACAACTCCGTGGATGATTGCATTCATGCTGAAAAAACTCCCCTCACATCTGTTGTTTCAATCATAAGGGAGATTTTCTATCAAGTCTCCGGCCATTTGGTTGGGTTTAGAACCAGCCAAATGTATAATGTGAAAAAAGGGGGCATGACTATGTTGCAATGGCAGCCAAGCCGAGATTCGGATATTCCGCTGCATCGGCAGATTGAACAATACATGAAAGACAAAATTCTTCACGGAGAGTGGGCTGTAGGGACGAAAATCCCTTCACAGAGAACGCTGGCCGACATGTTTCAAGTCAACCGCAGCACAGTGACAGCAGCCATTGATGAACTCACGTCTCAAGGCCTGTTAGAGGGGAGGAGAGGAGGCGGCACGAAGGTTGTAAACAGTACTTGGAGCGTGCTGGCCGCTGAGCCTCCGCTCGATTGGAGCGATTACGTCCGTTCAGGAATTCATCACCCTAATTCTTCTATCATTCAGGATATAAATGAAAACGAACCAAGAACGGATATCATCAGATTAGGCACAGGAGAGCTTTCACCGGATCTGCTGCCTGCTGATACAATGCGCCGGATGTTTCAGCAGATCAATCCGCACGCTCTGTCTTTAGGATACGAGCAGCCGAAAGGAAACCGTCAGCTGCGGGAGGCGGTGGCGGAGCATTTAAAAGGAAAGCAGATCCATGTGTCACCGTCAGCGATTTTAATTGTGTCCGGCGCGCTTCAGGCGCTTCAGCTCATCTCGATCGGGCTTCTGAAACGAGGTTCTGTCATTTTGACTGAAAAACCTTCTTATCTTCAATCTTTGCATGTGTTTCAATCAGCGGGGATGCGACTTCGCGGCTTGCCGATGGATGAAGCAGGTATCAAAGCGGGGCTTGTTTCTTCTTATCGAAAACAATACGGAGGACAGCTGCTTTACACGATTCCGTCGTTTCATAATCCGACAGGCATTGTCATGTCAGAACAGCGAAGGAAAGAGATCATCAGCCTTTCAAAAAAAGAGCAGCTGCCGATCATTGAGGATGATGCATACGGTGATATATGGTTTGAAGAAAAACCGCCGCAGCCCTTAAAAGCAATGGATCATGAAGGCAATATTCTGTATCTGGGCACTTTTTCAAAAACAGTGAGCCCCGGCCTTCGAATCGGCTGGCTTGTCGGACCGGAGCCGGTCATTGAAAGGCTGGCAGACATTAAAATGCAGACAGACTACGGATCGAGCGGCCTGTCCCAGTGGGCGGCTGCCGAGTGGCTGTCACAGGGGTATTATGAAGAGCATCTGACAAGGATACGGAGGGTGCTAAAACAAAGGAGAGACGCGGCGCTTCATTTTCTTAAGCAGTATGCAGGGGACATCGCGATGTGGCGAATTCCAGCCGGAGGCTTTTATATTTGGGTTACATTTCACAAAACCTTGCCTATCAGCCGTTTCTTTCATGAATTGCTGAAACAGCAGGTGCTGGTGAATCCCGGTTCCATTTATGACGGCGAAGACCGAAACAGCATCAGGCTGTCATATTCCTATGCATCCCTTGCGGATTTGGAAACAGGCATTAAAGCGGCAGCCGATACAGCCCGCCGCCTGATGTCCTAAGCTTTTGTTATACAATGGCAGCTCCCAGCGCCCTGGCGAAAGCAATCGCGTGCTCCGGCGCGATTTTGCAGCCTTTCAATTTGTCGAGGGAGACATGAAGCTGTTCAAAACGGCAGGTGCTGATGTCCATATTTTGAAGGGACGTGCCGGTAAAGCTGGCGCCTTCCAGTTCGCACCCGTCAAAGTGTGATTGCTGGAGCGCCATATTGCTGCACTCACTTTGCATAAGGGCACAGTGATCAAATCGAACTTGTTTCATATTTGAGTACGAAAATGAACTGAAATGTCCGTGGCATTCCTCGAATGAAACATTCCGCAGCGTTGATTCCGCCAAATTCATTCCAACCATTTTTGATTGCTTTACTGAAGTCCTGTGAATGACAGCCCCGCTGAAATCGGCGTTCGACAAATCACATTTTTCAAAGATCACATCGGTCAGTTCGATATGCTGGAAAGATACATCGATAAACACAACATTTCTGAATACCGTTTTTTCCACACAAAGTCTTTCAATATCTTCGCCACAGATTGTACAATCTTCAAACAAATGCATGCTGATCACATCATCCTTCGCCGCGGTTTCGTAAAAATCGGCGATTTGCAGGTTTTCCGGTATGTGCGGTTTTTGAATCACTGTTTTATTCATGTGATGACATCCTTTACTGCCCGGAAACCAGAGGCTTTCGGGATCAATTTAATAGATCGTTATGGAATTTGATACATATAGTAAATCGTGAAGAGCCTTTTCTTGGTACAGCAGCCCGCTTGTTTTGTAAGCATAAATGGAAAGCTTCCTGTACGTCAAGGCGGTTACAGGCCGGGAAAGAAAAGGGAACAGGAGGAATGCGGAATGGGGCATTACGTCAAAACCGAGGAGCATGTGACACTGTTTGTAGAGGATATCGGGCATGGAAGGCCGATCATCTTTTTGCACGGGTGGCCGCTGAATCATAAGATGTTTGAATATCAAATGAATGAGCTTCCGAAAAGAGGATTCCGTTTTATCGGCATTGATTTACGGGGATATGGGCAATCTGATCGTCCGTGGGAAGGCTACGATTATGACACGATGGCAGATGATGTGAAGGCAGTCATTTATACGTTGCAGCTTGAGAACGCGGTTCTTGCCGGTTTTTCGATGGGCGGCGCAATCGCCATCCGTTATATGACAAGGCATGACGGAGCTGATATTGGCAAGCTGATTTTATTGTCTGCAGCGGCGCCCGCATTTACAAAACGACCGGGTTATCCGTACGGGATGAGGAAGCAGGATATTGACGATATGATTGAACAATTCAAAACGGATCGGCCCAATACACTGGCTGATTTAGGGACACGGTTTTTTGAGAAAAACGTGTCTCCGGAGCTCAGACTTTGGTTTCTCAATCTGATGCTGGAGGCTTCCTCCTACGGGACGATTTACTCGGGCATTGCATTAAGAGACGAGGATCTCAGAAAGGATCTTGCATCAATCAAGGTGCCGGCACTGATCCTGCACGGGGGAAAGGATAAAATTGCGCCGTTTGATTTTGCGAAAGAATTGAAGCGCGGCATCAAACAGTCGGAATTGGTTCCGTTTGTAAACAGCGGGCACGGAGCTTTTAATGAAGAAAAAGAGAAGATCAACCGTTTGATTGCACAGTTTGCGGGAACATGAGAAAAAACCCGATATTGATCGGGTTTTTTTATATGATTCCTTTGCTTTGCAGTTCTGTAATGATCAGATCAGCTCCGTCGGAAATAGATGTCTGGTCTGTCTCAATGATGAAATCGGGTGAAAGCGGCGGTTCATACGGGGAATCGATCCCGGTGAAATGTTTGATCTCTCCGTTTCGCGCTTTTTTATAAAGACCTTTCGGATCGCGCTGTTCACAAACGTGCAGCGGGCACTTCACATAAATTTCAAAGAACTCTCCTTCAGGAAAGAGCGCTCTGACCATATCCCGGTCCTCTCTAAATGGAGAAATAAAAGCCGTTAAAATCATTTGCCCGCTGTCTACAAACAGCTTCGCCACTTCTCCGATCCGGCGAATGTTTTCAATCCTGTCTCCAGTCTGAAATCCAAGATCTTTGTTTAAGCCATGGCGGATATTATCGCCGTCAAGCACATAGCTCTGAATGCCCATGCGGTAAAGCTTTTCATCAACAGCATTGGCCAGCACCGACTTTCCTGAGCCAGACAGTCCGGTAAACCAGAGGGCGCAGCTTTTGTGTCCGTTTAAGGACTGTCTGTCAGACTTCGAGATTGCAGCGCGGTGCCAAATGATGTTTGGATTGTGTGTCATTGCAATCCCCCGCTGTTTTGCTGGATGGCAACGGGCTGTTGATGAAGACCCTTGATCAGCACGTTTGCGACCTCAGGTCGGCTGAATTCTTTAGGCGGCTTTTTGCCGTGGCGGAGAAGCTCTCTCACTTTTGTGCCTGATAAGTGGATGTGGTCTCTTGGGCTGTGCGGACATGTTTTCGAGGTGCCCATGTTTCCGCATTTCCGGCAGTAAAAGCTGTGCTCGAAAAACAGCGGCTTGATGCCCAGCTCCTCCTCTGTGAATGATTGAAAAATATTTTGCGCGTCGTATGTTCCGTAATAGCTGCCGACACCCGCGTGATCACGGCCTACAATAAAATGGGTGCAGCCGTAGTTTTTGCGGACGAGGGCATGGAAAATCGCTTCCCGCGGACCTGCATACCTCATGGCAGCAGGGAAAACCGATAACATGACCCGATCCTTTGGATAATAGTGATCAAGCAAAACTTGATAGCTCTCCATTCTGATATCGCTCGGAATATCGTCTGACTTCGTTTCTCCGACAAGCGGGTGAAGCAGCAGACCGTCGACCGTTTCTAACGCTGTTTTTTGAATGTATTCATGCGCTCTGTGAACAGGGTTCCTGGTTTGAAAACCGACAATCGTTTTCCAGCCGAGTTTGTTAAAGGCCGCTCTTGTTTCTGCGGGCGCTGCGTAAAACTGTTCGAAGGATTTGTCGGGAAGGCGGCTGACAACGATAGGCCCTCCGATATAGTAATCCGGACGCTCAAGCAATTTTTTTACGCCTGGGTGGGCAGGGTCGTTTGTTTTAAACACAGACAGTGCTTCCTGTGTTTTATCGGGCTGGTATATATCAATGACTGTGCTCATGCCGTAGGTGATGCCGTCTTTCACAAGCTTGACGCGATCTCCGGCGGACAGCTGTTTTGCTGTTTTTTCTCCGACAGGCAGCGTAATCGGCAGACTCCACGGTAAGCCGTTTGCCAGCCTCATCTCTTTCACAACAGAATGATAATCTTTTTCTCCCAAAAAACCTGTTAACGGGCTGTAGCCGCCGATCGCGATAAGCTCCAGGTCGCTCAGTGCAAGCTGATCCAGCTCCGCTTCGCACGTGCACCCTTCAAAATGGCATACGGGATCGCAGCGGTTGATTAACACCCCTCCGTGGGGCTCGTTTCCATTCAACGTGTTCAACCTCCATTTTTACGTTTCCTTTGTTTTCTTTTCTGCGCTGGCTGAAAACCTCGAGCAGCGCGTCAACATCATTCCATGGCAAGGGCATGCCGGACGCTATTCTTGATGCAGGCCGCATTCTGTTTTCTCCCGTCCGGCCCATCTTCCAGCTCTCTCATCGTTCGGGTCCGCGGAAGGCAATGTACACATTTCACAGCCTATGCTCGGGTAATGTTGATCGTGCAGTTTGTTATAAGGCAAATTGTGCAGGCGGATGTATGTCCAAACGTCATCCCATGTCCAGTGGATGAGCGGGCAAATTTTGATGAGCTTAAACTTTTGATCCAGATTCACGTATTGAATATGCTTTCTCGTAGGCGACTGCTCCCGGCGCAGCCCTGAAATCCAAGCTGACATGCCGGACAGGTGCTTTATCAGCGGTTCGATTTTCCGCAATTGGCAGCATAGATTCGGGTTATGCTTCCACAGCTCACCGCCGTATTGCGTCTCCTGTTCTTTTAAGCTCAGCTCGGGTTCGAGTAACTGGATTGTCAATCCCGGATATCGCTCTTTGACGGTCTCGATCAGCTCATATGTTTCTTGGAAATGCAGCCCTGTATCCAAAAATATGATGTGCGCGTTTTTGTTGATTTTTGATATGAGGTCGAGAAGTACCATCCCTTCTGCGCCAAAGCTGCACGCGTACACAATCTTTTCCCCATATGTTCGGTAAGCCCATTTCAACACATCGAGCTCATCGATCAATTGATCCGTTATCTGCTTGGACAGCGTGTCGTTCCATGTGTCATATGTGATGATTTGTTCGTTCAACGTTTTCCCCCCGTTTGCATCTGTCTGTTTTCTTATCTATTGATCGAGTTATAGGCAGACTATTCATTTTTCACATAAACGTTCAGGGTTTTTAGGGGCGGCGCCGCCTAAAATGAGGGAGCGGAACCATTAAGAGACCGGCTGAATATGCTTTTAAACAAAATGGTTTTATGCCCAAGGAGAGGTATTATGCCGATTACCATTTATCAGGGGCATCATCATTCGCTAGCCCCGGCGGATATTAACATCGTCATTGATGTCATCAGAGCCTTTACGGTCGCCCATTATGCGTTTATCGGCGGGGCGAAAGAGATATTATTGGCCGGAACAGCAGAGGAAGCCTTTGCGCTGAAAGAAACCTATCCGGATTACGTATTGACGGGAGAGGAAAAGGGGGTCGGTATCAGCGGATTTGATTTGGATAATTCTCCAAAACGGATGGCGATGCAGGGTATGGCGGATAAGCGCCTGATCCAGAAAACAACAAACGGCGTCACAGCGGCGTTAGGGGCGCTGAACGCCAAGCATCTGTTCGTGACCGGATTTTCCAACGCCAGAACAACAGCAGAGCATGTGAGAACGCTCGCCGCAAAGGATTGTGTCATGAACATTGTTGCTTCCCATCCGTCTGGTGATGACGACATGGCGTGTGCGGAGTATATCAAGGGCATCATTGAAGGGACAAATGCGGTAACCGCTGCGGAGACGATCGAAAGAATAAAACGCTCTTCTGTTGCGGAGAAATTTTTTGACCGCTGCCAGCCATTGTTTGATCCGGAAGACATCGCGTACTGTACAAAAGAATTAACAGGCGACTTCGTGATGAAAGTGAAACAAGAAAGAGAAGTTCCAACGATAGAGAGGGTCATGATATGAATGATTTTTCACTAGAATTGCCAGTGAGAACAAGCAAGCCGAGAGAAACCGGGCAGACCATTTTAATAGATAACGGCTATCCCTTGCAATTTTTCAAAGATGTGATAACCGCATCGGCCGACTATATTGATTTTGTGAAATTCGGCTGGGGCACATCATTACTTACGAAAGATCTTGAAGAAAAGATCAGCGCGCTGAAAGAGCATGACATTAAATTTTTCTTTGGCGGCACACTGTTTGAGAAGTATGTAAGCCAGAAAAAAGTGAATGAATTTCATCGGTATTGCACCTATTTCGGCTGTGAATATATCGAGATTTCAAACGGTACGCTCCCGATGACGAATAAAGAGAAAGCGGCTTACATTGCCGATTTTTCTGATGAATTTCTTGTGCTCAGTGAGGTGGGCAGCAAGGATGCGGAATTATCAAGCCGGCAAAGCTCTGAGGAATGGCTAGAGTATATCGTTGAGGATATGGAAGCGGGCGCGGAAAAAGTGATTACGGAGGCAAGGGAAAGCGGAACAGGAGGAATATGTTCCAGCAGCGGCGATGTCCGGTTTCAAATTGTCGATGACATCATTTCCTCGGATATTGATATCACCCGGCTGATTTTTGAAGCGCCGAACAAAACGCTCCAGCAAGGATTTATTCAAAGGATCGGGTCGAATGTGAATTTGGCCAATATCCCATTTCATGATGCGATCGCGTTAGAGACGCTGCGTTTAGGGCTAAGATCCGATACGTTTTATTTGTAAAACAGCGGCTGCGGGGCTCTCGTCGTGAAGAGAGCCTCTGCCTATTATTTTTTATGGCGGTACATAGGCGTGAGATAGGGGAGTGAAGTCAGACGGATGTTATAGATGAAGTCGATGACTCTTGTCGATATCACTTGGCATATCAGGGCTTGAATGACGATGCCCCATGCAATAATAGACGCGGTCACCATAAAAATGATGCAATTCATGATGAGCAGGATTGTTCCGGGATTCCCGCCGCGGTAAATGGAAATCATCAGCGCAAGAGCTCCAAATCCTCCGTTTGAAATTTTGTATTTGTATAAAAGTCCGATGCCGAGTCCCAATAACACAGCGCCGCTTGCCAGATCAAGCCACAGGTTTGATGTGATATCCGGAAAAATCGCATCAAAGATCAATACCGAGACAGAGGTGACGGTAATCGAAGCGAGGGTGCCGGTGAATGTTCTCATTTCCAGCCATTTTAAAGCGGTAAAAAGCATCGACACATTCACAGCCCACACTGAAAAACCATGGGGAATTTGAAACAGATAATGCAACAGCACCGCAATACCTGCTGCCCCGCCTGTCGGAATATCATGCGGAAATAAAAACAAGGACATGCCGAGTCCCTGCAGTACGCCTCCTACGACAATCATAAACGTGAGTTTTGCTTTCGTCAGCAGTTCAGCCATTAAGTCATTTACTCCTTTATGAAAAGACTTGTCCGCTGTTTCCATTTTATGAGGCTGTCCATTATTTATGTCTGCAAATAAAGAAATGGCCCAGTTTAATATGCTGAGCCATCCCACTTGTAGCGATTGACGATCTCCATATTGATTTCTGTTCCAATGCCTTTTCCTTTCGGGATGTGAACCGCTCCTTTTGAAGGCTGAAGGCTGACGAGATCTGTAAAAGGATTCTTCATGACGTCCCACTCGATCGGTTCAATTTGATCGTTCTCCATTTTAGACCACGGAGAAAGACAGGCTTGCGCAAATAAAGCATAGAGCCGTGAAAGAGAACCATCATATGCATGGGCGGACGCTCTAACGCCGAAATAACGTGCGAGCTGGAGGCAGTCCCGAAATTCATCAATTCCGTTGACATGCATGACATCGGGCTGAATGATATCCAAACACCGCTGTGAAAGGAGAGGCACAAATTGTGCCGCGCCTTTCATATTTTCTCCACCGGCAACAGGAACAGATAAACGGCTGCGCAGCAAAGCGTAATCCTGCTGCTGATCAAAGGGCAAAGGCTCTTCAAGCCAGCCGATGTTCGTCCATGTTGAGAAATAACGTTCCCATTTCAAAGCGGCTGCGGCGTCGTAGCTTTGGTTTGCGTCCAGAATCATCGTAATGGAGCTGCCGGCCGTATGCTGCAGGGCATTGATGTGACGGACATCTTCCTTAAATGAAGTCCCGCCGATTTTGACTTTAATTTGCTTAAAGCCCTTGTTTAATTGGGTTTCGACACTGGAAACCGAATGGCTGATCCATTGCGGCTGTTCAGAATACGATTGAAAAGAGGCGTATACAGGAATCTCTTCTCTGTACCGCCCGCCCCATAGTTCGCAAACCGAACAATCCGCAGCTTTGGCCGCAATCTCTGTCAGCGCCATGCTCACAGCAGAGGCCGCCCGCTGATGCCATTTTTGAATCGTGCGGACTAATGGCAGTCGGCTGCCGGCCTGTTTTCCTACAAGGTACGGGATGATCCGTTTGGTAAAACCGACATGGAGAGCCGGGAGCCAATCAACGCATTCTCCCCAGCCGTCAATCCCGCTTTCTGTGACAATTCTGATGAGATAGCAAGTTCGATATCGTTTAAACCCGTTTGCGTCGCCGTACGGCTCTTCTAATCGATGCAAAAGCGGAAAGGTCTCAACCCGTTCGATTTTCAAATGGGATGCTACCTTTCCTCAGCTGGCTGAAGCCGATTGCCAGCCATTTTAGGATCTTCTTTTTCTTTTGTTTCTTCTTTGTTTTGATTCACATGGATCAGCAACATCACGAGAATGCCGACAACAAGCGTCAATCCCGCAATGCTCAAAAACATGCCGGGTCTGGACCATTGCATCAGGCGGCCGAAAATCGGAGGCCCGATGGCAACCCCTAAGAAACGAACCGATCCGTACAGCGAGGTCACAAATCCCCGTCTTTCTTTGCCGACAGCTCCGGTAATAAAACTGTTCACACAAGGAAGGACAAGGCCGGAGCCTATACTGCTCAGCACGAGAACGCTGATAAAGAGCACAAGATTCTCAATGAAAGACAATGCCGCATAAGAAACAGTCATAAACGCCAATCCGAGTACGATCAGCTTTTTCATTAATGATTGCTTTTGGCCGATTTTGCTTCCGGTTGTATAAGACGTCACACACATAACCAAAAGCGGGATTGCCAAAATCAAGCCTTTTTTGACGCCGTCGGTATCGTATGTTTTTTCTAAGACATCTGATAGATAAAACAGGATGCCGAATAAAGTAAACAAACAAGTTGCCCCTGCTAAATAAGCTGTAAACAGCCATCTGCCTTCATGTTTAAAAACACTTAACAGCCCTTTCGCATATTTTCCGATCGGGGGCGGTTCTTTTTCCTTTTTCTTTTCTTTAATAAAAATCCACGTCAGCACGATCGAAATGATACAAAACACTGGGAAGGCAAAAAACGCGCCATACCAGACAAGCAGGGCGATAAGCGAGCCAATGATCGGCGAAAGCACTTTCCCCATGCCGTTTGAAGCTTCAACGAGGCCGAGCACCTTGCTTTCCTGGGCGCCTTTAAACAGATCCCCCGTCAGTGCCATCGCAATCGGGCCGGTCCCGGCTGCCCCGATTCCCTGAAGCGCCCGTCCTGCCATGATCCAAGGGTATGCATTATCAAAAAAACCCGCCGCAAACCCGGCTAATAAGCCGCCGGCACCGTACAAAATTAAGCAAGGGATAATGATGATTTTCCTTGAGAATCTGTCAGCGAGATAACCGACAATCGGAATGGCAAACGCCGCAATCAAGGAAAATACTGTGATCACGAGACTGACTTGAAATTGTGATAAATGAAGTTCAGATTTCATTTTTGGCAAAATCGGAATAAGCATCGAGTTTCCAAGTGTTAATATTAAAGGGATTGAACCGATTGCAACAATCGTCATTCCGTTATTTTGTTTTGATGATTCCATCTCAGAGCACACTCCTTTTCTTCTGCTTAGAATGTCCCTGCTGGCTTCGTTTATTCAACGTTCAGACAGCAAAAAACCGAACAGAAAATACCTGTTCGGGAAAAAGGAGGGTTAACCGAGTGCCTGTGAAATTAACGAATATAGGTGTCCATTTTGGTCAGGTAGCCTCTTTTTCTGGTAAAGCATAAGCGGCGGCTCTGCGTCTGCGTGAAATCCCATTTCAATCAGTCTGTCATGAAGAGATGTGTGTTCACCCGGTATATCGATTCGCATCGGACTTTGTTTCCCGGCGGCCAGCCTGTTGATTATTCGTGCAGCAATGTCTGATGACGGAGCGACGATGGGGCCGAATTTCAGATTGGCCGGTGTCTGTACAGACAGGCCGTAGCCAATCAGCTGTCCCTTCTTGTTTCTGATGATGACACATTCTTCCGAAGTGGAAATAAGCTGCTGAAGAAGGTTTGATCGATCTCCGCCAAAAGCTGCCAGATCCGCTGCTGCTAAGTCTTGAAAGTCTTGTTCTCTAAAGGATGTCAGTTCAGCGTCAAGGTGCTTTGCAAAAGGTTGAAAACTGTGGCAGCTGTACTTTCGGACTGAACCCGCTTTATGAAAACCTGCTTTTTCATAAAGCGGCAAACCTTCTTTTGTGGCGCAAAGCCTGATGGCGGTGCTTTCATCCGTTTGGGTGATACACGCGTTTACCATCCGCCGCCCGAGACCGAGCCGTTTGTATTCTTTGTCGACGATGACGAGGCCGATAGAAGCAAGACGGCCAAACAAAAACAAGCCGATGCAGGAGATGATCTCCCCGCGGATGTTTTGATAACCGAAAAAGCGCCCTTGCTGGACCAGCAGTGCCAGCTCTTGTTCACCATAATCCGGCCACCCGGCCTGCTTGCAAAGCCGCAATAAGCCGGGGACATGTTCTTCATGAAGCTCAATCAGCTCATCCATTACGTCCATAAGATCACCTGCTTGTTCCGAGTTTTTTGCACATGACGATATGAGTGCCAATGCCGGGAATCTCAAACGGTTCGCCGCGTTCTTCCCAGCCAAGCTTTGCGTAGTAGCCTTTGACATGTTGTCTTGCATTGCACCAGACCGCCTGCACGCCTTTCTCTACCAGTTTCTGCTCCGCGTGTTTGATCAGCATGCTCCCGGCTTTTTGATCGCGATATCCTTCAAGCGTCGCCATGCCTCTCAGCCGATACGCAGGGGATTCCGTTAATAATGGCTGATTTTGAGGGGAGAAAGAAGCAATGCTGATCAGCGTTCCTTCAAAAAACGCGCCGAGATGAAAAGAGCCTTTCGCATGATCCTGTTCATATTGGCATTGTTCGATGGATTGATGGGGGCGTAGGATACGGTGCCGGATTTCGTAAGTATCTTCCGCGGAAATGGTTTTAACTTTGAGCATGATGTTCCTCCTCATAAACCGATTTTTTATATCGTAACATGAATGCGGTAAAAAAAGACCGCCCGATTGGCTCAGGCAGTCATCTAGGTATTAATGCAAATAGATATTTTGGCGCTGCTCATCTTTTTGCTGGATATACGAAGTGAGCTCAGCGGTTAAGTCAGATCTGAGAAAAGGCGTAATCAAGTAGATGCCGTTAAACAGCTCGCATGCCGTGTCCAGCAGGGAGCGGGCAATCGCAAGGCCTTCCGCTTTTTGCTTCTCTTTATCTTCACCGGCGAGGGCCATTGTTTCGCGAATAGAGTCAGACAGCTTAATGCCCGGAATTTCATTGTGGATGAATTCAGCATTTCGGCTGCTTGTGAGCGGCATAATGCCGATATAGATCGGCGTCTTCAGATGCTTTGTTTCGTTATGGATATCGACAAGCTGCTGCTCGGAATAGACAGGCTGTGAAACAAAATAATCGGCCCCGCAATCTATTTTTTTCTCCAGCCGTTTTACCGCTTTATCCAGATGTCGGACGTTCGGATTAAATGCAGCGGCGACTGAGAAATTCGTTTTCTTGCCAAGCGGCTTTCCAGACAGGGACAGTCCTTCATTGAACTGTTTGATCAGCCTGATTAAATCAAAGGATGTTAAATCATAAACAGACGTTGCACCCGGAAAATCCCCGATTTTAGAAGGATCACCAGTAATGGCCAGCACGTCATTCAGCCCTAATGTATCAAGGCCCATTAAATGTGACTGTAAGCCGATAATATTTCGGTCACGGCATGTAATATGGACAAGGGACCGCATATCGAGCTGCTGCTTCACAAGGGCGCCGCAGGCAACATTGCTGATCCGCGGGGTAGCCAGTGAATTGTCAGCGAGCGTCAGGGCATCAATTCCCGCTTCTTTTAATTCAGCAGCAGCGGACAGAAATTTGTCAAAGCTCAATTTTTTCGGCGGGTCCAGCTCTACGATGATGGAGCGTTTTTCCGCCGCGATCTCATTCAGGCCGGGCTCTGTCCGCTCGTGCTGAACGGAAATGAATTCCTTCGCCCGGGTTTTGACTTCTTTTTCCGTAATCGGAGCCAGCCCGCCAACTGCTTCCGCCATCGCCCGGATGTGATTCGGTGTGGTGCCGCAGCAGCCGCCGATAATCCGTGCGCCTTGCTTGCGGAATTCTGATGCGCTGTTTTGAAAATACGTGTCATCTGTTTCATAGACGAGCCGTCCCTCTTCAAGCGAAGGAAGACTGCTGTTCGGATAAACTGATAAGAACACGTCGTCAAAAATAGGCACTTCGCTGAGCGCTTCAATCATATGATAAGGACCGAGCCGGCAGTTAATGCCGACGATATCAGCCCCGAGATCAGCAATCGATCGCAATGCTTCAGAAAGCGGCGTTCCGTCCTGCAGTACGCCTTGCTCGTGCATCGATACATTGAGCATAATCGGAAGGCTAGTCTCTTTGCGCGCGATTTTCAGCACTTCACGGGCTTCTTCCAAATCATAATACGTTTCTAACAGCAAGCCATCCGGTTCTTCATGCAGCAGCAGGTACAGCTGCTCGCGAAAGCTGCGTTTGATTTCGTCAAGGCTGTACGCGTTTTTATTAAATGTGCGGATGCCGCCCATCGTCCCAAGCACGTATGCATCGCCTGCTGAAGCCCGCGCGATTTTTACTGCCTCTTGATTCATTTTTTTAATGTCATCCTCAAGGCCGTGTCTCGATAATTTAATATAATTGGCCCCGTACGTATTCGTTTGAATAATGTTGGCTCCTGCCTCAACGTACGCTTTATGTATGCGCTGAATTTCCTCCGGCTTCGAAATGTTGAGCTCCTCAAAACACCTGTCAATGCCATAGGAGTAGAGGAGCGTCCCCATGGCGCCGTCACCGATTAACACCTGTTTTTGCAAATCTTCTAAAAGTCCCATTGTCTGCCTCCTTTATTCACATTCAGCAAGGAAAAAAAGAGAAATAAAAAAAGTCCTCTTAAGAAGAAGACTTTGTCAGTGATTTTGTCTCTTCTTATCTTCCAAGCTGTTCGAGCTTGCTGGATTTAGCACCTTGGTCATGGCTGATCGCCATTTACACCGGTTGCTGAAGCTTCGTCGGGCCAGTCCCTCTGCTTCTCTTGATAAGAACGGATATGAAGTTTTCGTATTCAGGAAATGCCAAAAGATGCCGGGCTTTTTCCCTTTCTCCAAATTTACCGAAAATAAAGACAATAATCAATAGGATTCAGAAAATTTATCTGAAATTTATAAATTGAACGTCAATCGGCAGATCTGCACCCCGCACAGCTGTAATAATCTGCTGCAGGTCATCCTTGTTTTTTCCAGTGACGCGCACTTGATCATCCTGCACCTGAGACTTTACTTTCAGTCCGGAGTTTTTGATGATCGTATTGATTTTTTTGGCGTTGTCTTTGTCAATGCCTTGAACAAGCTTTGCGCGCTGGCGTACCGTTCCCCCTGATGCGTTTTCAACCTTGCCGTAATCAATGTTTTTTGTCGGTACATTTCGTTTTATTAATTTACTGACCAGCACATCTTTCAGCTGGCTTAATTTGAATTCGTCATCAGAAACGAGGACAAGCTCCTCTTTATCTAAAGAAATGTCGCTTTTGCTTCCTTTAAAGTCATAGCGTGTGCTGATTTCCTTCAGTGCGATTTGGATCGCGTTTTGCACTTCAGGCAATTCCACCTTAGATACAATATCAAATGAACTTTCTTTTGCCATACGAAAACCTCCATAACATTTAACTTATGAGTTGATTATAGTAGAATAAAGAGAAACTTCCAACAGAACAAAGAATCAATTTGTGATGATTGGAAAAAATGTTAACAGAATCCGCAGAAAAATAAGCGGAACAGGAAGGACGATAGCATGAGACCAGGGCAGCAATTAACCTTGAGTATAGATCACCAAACTGACTTCGGTTACTTTTTAACCGACGGAGAAGACACGATTCTCTTACATAACAGTGAAATAACTGAGGATATCGAGGACAGAGACGAAGTAGAGGTCTTTATATACGTCGATCAGCAGGAAAGGCTTGCGGCCACGATGAAAATTCCGGTCATCAGCGCTGATGAGTATGGCTGGGTCGAAGTGGTGGATACAGTGGAAGATATGGGCGTTTTCGTTGATGTCGGTTTATCTAAGGACGCGCTTGTCGCAACCGAGCATTTGCCTCCGTACGAAGATGTCTGGCCGCAAAAAGGGGATAAGCTTTACTGTATGCTGAAGGTGACAAACCGGGGACGCATGTTCGCGAAACCAGCGCCGGAAGATATCATCAGCGACCTGTTTACCGACGCCACAGAAGATATGATGAATAAAGAGCTGACAGGTACGGTGTACAGACTGATCGCAACAGGTTCATTCGTCATCACGGACGACGGTATACGCGGTTTTATCCATCCTTCAGAAAGAAAAGAGGAGCCAAGACTCGGCTCAAGAGTCACGGGACGGGTGATTCAAGTCAAAGAAGACGGTTCAGTCAACATGTCGCTGCTTCCGAGAAAACAGGATGCAATGTCTGTTGATGCTGAGTACATTCTGACGTATATGAGAACAAGAAACGGCGCCATGCCGTACAGCGACAAAAGCCATCCTGACGATATCAGAGAACGTTTTAACATGAGCAAGGCCGCCTTTAAACGCGCGCTCGGCCATTTGATGAAAAACGGAAAAGTGTATCAGGAAGACGGATGGACATACGAGAAAAAATAGCATGAAAAAGGCTCGCCTGCAGCAGGACTGCAGAGCGAGCCTTTTTTTATTTCTAGTTTAATTCATCAACCAGCGTTCTGATTGCCATTTCGCGATCGACATTGTCTGAAATCGCAATCGGCGTAATATCAATGGCAAGAATGATCAGAATCAGGGCACCGGCTGCAGCAACATAAGAAACATAATAGAAATAGTTAGCGGTATCGACCGTGTTGACGAGCTCGGCCTGAACTCTGGACGTATCATCCTTGGAAGCGGCGATTTCCTTTGCGGCTTCCACTTTTTCTTCAACGATTTGACCCGCTTTTTTCAGCAGTTCATCCACTTTCAATGCATCTTTGCTGTAAACAGCTTTCTTCAGGTTATCAAAGAAGTCAGCATCCTCTTTTTTAATATCAGCGACAACCTGATTGGCAAATGCTTTTGCCTCTTTTGTGTTGAGTTTGTCAGTCATGGCTTTATTGAAGACCTCTGGAAGCTGTTTGCCTACTTCCCCCTGAGCAAATACAAACCCTTTAAAAATTTCCTCACCTGAATACTCGAGCTGCTTTGCCTGTGCCACACTTTCTTGCTGCTTCACCAAAAACACAGTCGTCACCAATACAACCGACAAAAACACTAGAAACGCCTTCTTCAAACTGAAACCTCTCCCTTCTTTTGTTTTTTATTCCACAACAGTCTTCGAATATATGTAAATTGAATCGTGGAATCGATAGGAGTGAGATACAATATCAAAATGCCGGCCATGATAAGCGAGAAACTGATGAGGCCCAGCATGACTGCAAAAATCTCATGCATAAAAACAGCGATGATCAAAATCAATCTCCAATGCTTCTTCGGCGCGAACAGCGCCGCAAAGATGACAATCTGAACCAACAGCGTCCCCCATGTCGGAATCACAACGAACGGACTTGTCACAAAAGGCTTCGTTAACGCCTGAAAAAAGCCGTTAAAGCCGATGGTTTTTTCCTGGGCGAAATAATAGACGGCTGTTCCGTCCACCCATTCCTGCTGAGACAGCTTAGCGACGGTAGAATGAAAATAAAGCACCGCCACTTGGATTCTGATCACAAAATAAGAAATAAAAGCTGTAATTTTTCCAAGTGTTCTTTTGCCCTCTAGAGGACTCGTGCTCCAATGCCATTTTCTCGGATCAGTCAGCGTGATGGGGAGCAATAAAAAGGTCATGACAGCTGCTGCCTGCTCGCCTCCATCGATGACGATTAACGATGACTGCAAGCTGTAACTGACATACCAATGGAGAACCCCGGTGATTCTAGGGCGCCAGCCAATGACGACAAGCACCAGAATGACAATGCAGACCCATCTGAGAAGATTTAACATCATATAGTTATTTTCGCCGAGGCAAAAGAGACTGAGATTCATTTTACAAGCAGGATAACTGCTGATTCCGCTGGCTGGCTTCATGATGAGACTCGGATGATTGACGAGCAGCGTCAGCAGGCTGGATAGCGCAATGATGCTTCGCGCGAGGCCGTATACATTTGTCCACGGGTTTCTTTCGTCCCATCCGGTGATGGTCTGTTTTATGTTTTCGAGCATGAGATCACAACCTTGACTATGCTTTTTACCTGATAAGACGAAGGGGTGTATTTAGAATAGCTCCAAGGAACAATATCCTCTTTCGTCAAAAAGTAGCTGCCGCAAAGCAGCGGGCGGGGAGCGGGTGTTTTTAATTGCACGGTTTTGGCTTTGCTTTTGCAGGCGCCGAGGTCCTTTTCTTTACATGCTGTCCACTGTTCCTTGCCGACTTGGCTGTAGATGACGCCCATTTCAACGCCTTGAGATCTCCCATACCGATACAGGCCGAATAGATTATCAGCCCTCATATTGGGCCAGCTGACCTTGGCACTTTCTTCGCCATCCTCATATAATCCGATCGCAGTATCACGCGGATTTTTGCTGAAAAAGCCCCAGCCCTGAGGAATGACGCTGGACATAAGAAATTTGGCGTCCTTTGTCAGCGGAATAGGGGTTGTCCCTAAGCTGCCAATAATAGAAAACAGAAATAACGAGCCCCAAAGGACTGAAAAAATGACGAAAAATGATATCGATTTCTGCATTCGACTGCTCCTTTTAACCTCAAGAATCGTTTTTTCACTTTTCATAATATAAAAACATTTATGTAATAAAAAGGTTAAAAAGTATGAGAAATTCCATTTTTGTTAAATGAAAAAACAGGACCTTTTTCACTGCTATATGTGATTGATATATAGTGGTTTTTTCGATATATTTAAACCATGAAAACGAATCAAGTTAATGACCGCTGGATTGTTCAATTTCGAAAAGGGATTTTCGAGCTGGCCATCCTTTCCCTGCTGCGCTCTAAACCGATGTACGGTTATGAGCTGACGTCATCTTTAAAAACAACCTCGGCACTGGCTATTTCAGAGGGAGCGATTTATCCGATTCTGAAACGAATGACCGAGAAGGGATGGATCGAATTTTTTTGGGAGGATTCATTGGACGGCCCGAAAAGAAAGTATTACAAAATGACGCAAAAAGGAGAAGAAATGTTAAAAGAACGGCTGGAGAAATACCTGGAAACCCATCAAGCCTTACTGTCTTTATCGGAGGATTTGCTATGAATGCACAGCACATCATTGACAGGTACATGGAGGAACTAAATGCAGAGCTGGCGAATATGCCTGATGTAGAGAGAGAAAACGCCATCTGCGAATTAAAGGGACATATAACCGCTTTCGTACAAGACAGAATCAAAGCCGGCCTTAGTGAAGAGGAACTGCAGGAAGCTGTTGAAACCGAATTTTCTCATCCGAAGGAGCTTGCCGAAGCGATGAGGGGTGATGGAGGAGAGATGAAAAGGAGGGGGTCTTTATTGGGCAAAAGCTGGCTTTCGGTCCTTCTCATTGCCGTGATTATCGCCCTGCCGCTGCTGCCGCCCGATTACAGACATCTGCCGCTGGTTGTTTATTTAACGGTGCTCGCCGGATATGTGTGGAAGCGGAAAAAACTGATGATGTTTGCTGGCGTCAGAAAAAACAAATTGCGCTCTCAAAAGGAGATTGTCACGATTTCGCGAGTCGGTGCGGCTTATTTGCTGTTTTTGGCTGTGCTGCTTCTTTTGCAGCCGTTCCTCAATGCATCCGTCGTCCTGCTGCTGATTGCAGTAAGCTGCGCCGCTTTTTTTCTTTTTCTAAACGTCAAGTAATGTTGTAGGAGGCTCAAATATGGAAATCGGCATTAATTATCTGTTAATAGTCATCGCGCTTTTATTCTTTGTAGTTGCCTATTTTGTCGGGATCAAAAAACAAACGTGGATGCTGGCCGGATTTAATGAGGCCCGTATCCGGGATAAAGATCGGCTGGCCAGAATAGCAGGCTACTTTTTCTTGAATTCCGGTTTGTTCATTTTGCTGAATAGCTTTATCTCGTTTCAAGGCCAGGAGCAGCTCATTCCGCCGCTTATTTTGGCATATGGAGCAGGGGTTATTATTTATGTCAATAAAAAATTAGTAGAGTAGAAAAAGAAGGGCAGAGTGAAATATCTCTGCCCTTCTTTTTTGGGGAAAATAAGAACGAAGCACCACATACAAGTATTTGTTTTTTTGATAGGATGAAGAAAAATGATAGATTCCAAAACAGGAAGGATGTGGTGTTTTGCGCAACCTAGCCAAGACGTCTCTATTGCTGGCCGGCTTATGCACGGCGGCCCAAATGGTTTTTGTAACACAGGCCTCAGCTGATCAAAGCATCAAATATGACAATACGTATCAAACCCCTTCATACATCATCGAAAAGTCATCACCGAAGCAAGCACAAAACACAACCCAAAAAGAATCGCTATTTTCCTATCTTGACAAGCATCAAACGCATTTTAAGCTCAAAGGGGATGCGAACAGCCATTTTCGCATTTCAAAAACAATAAAGGATCCAAAGACAAAACAAACGTTTTTTAAATTAACGGAAGTTTACAAAGGAATTCCGATTTACGGCTTTGAACAAGCGGTCGCAATGAAGGAAAACAAACAGGTGAAAAGTTTCTTTGGAAGGGTGCATCCGCAAATAAAAAACGTATCCGTCACACCGTCCATTTCTGAAGAAAAAGCAATACATACAGCGCGACGTGAGCTCGAGGCTTCCATAGGGAAAATCGAATATATTGACGGGGAACCGAAAGGCGAATTATATATCTATCCGCACGACGGGGCATATGATCTTGCCTACCTTGTGAGAATCTCGACATCTGAACCTGAGCCTGGCTATTGGCATTATTTCATCGATGCCAAAAATGGAAAGGTTATTGAGTCTTTTAACGCCATTCATGAAGCGGCAGGTACAGGAATCGGCGTCTCAGGCGATGAAAAAAGCTTTGAAGTCACTGAACAGAATGGGCGCTTTTATTTGGCGGACGAAACAAGGGGAAAAGGGATCAATACGTTTGACGCGGAGAACCTGAATGAAACCTTGTTTACGCTTTTGTCTCAATTGATCGGGTATACGGGCAAAGAAATAGTCAGCGGCACATCTGAATTTAAAGAACCGGCGGCTGTGGACGCACATGCAAATGCGCAAGCCGTTTACGACTATTACAGCCAGACATTTGGCCGAAATTCTTTTGATCAAAACGGAGCAAGGATTACGTCTACCGTGCATGTCGGTAAACAGTGGAACAATGCGGCGTGGAACGGTGTGCAGATGGTATACGGTGATGGAGACGGCTCAACATTTAAGCCGCTGTCCGGATCGCTCGACATTGTCGCACATGAAATCACACACGCAGTCACGCAGTATTCCGCCGGTCTTTTATATCAAGGAGAACCCGGTGCATTAAACGAGTCCATTTCCGACATTATGGGGGCGATGGCAGACCGTGATGATTGGGAAATCGGCGAGGATGTCTATACCCCGGATATTGCGGGAGATTCATTACGGTCATTAGAGGACCCATCCAAGCAAGGAAATCCCGATCATTACTCGAACCGTTACACAGGAACAGAGGATTATGGCGGAGTCCATATCAATTCGTCCATCCACAATAAAGCAGCTTACCTTCTGGCAGAAGGAGGCGTGCACCACGATGTACAGGTTGAAGGGATTGGGCGTGAAGCATGTGAACAAATTTACTATCGGGCTTTAACATATTATGTAACGGCGTCTACAGATTTCAGCATGATGAAGCAAGCGGCAATCGAAGCGGCCAATGATTTATACGGTGAAGGCTCGATGCAATCCGCTTCAGTCGAGAAAGCGTATAAAGCTGTCGGAATTCAATAAGCAAACAAAAACAGTCAGGACATATGAGTCTGACTGTTTTTGTTTGCTTATTTTCTTAAAAAGAATATCGCCAATGTGCCGGGGCCGGCGTGCGAGCCGATTGCAGAACCGATCGAATGCATGATGATCTCTTTCGGCTTGAACGCATCCTCAATCAAGTGTTTCATGTCAGTGGCTTTTTCTTCGTTCGCGGCGTAGCTGATCCCTACGGTTTGATTGCTCCAATCATCCCCGCGCTCTTTCATGAGTTCGATGATCCGTTTGAAAAGTTTTTTCTGTCCGCGGATTTTTTCCAGAGGCACAAGCTTGCCGTCCTCCATCTGAAGCAGCGGTTTAATATTCAGCAGACCGCCGACAAAAGCGGATGTTTTTGAGATGCGGCCGCCTCTTGCAAGATATGTGAGATCATCCACGGTAAAAATGTGCTCAAGCTGTTCACAAAAGTTCTTTACAGACGTTTCAATTTCTTGTATTGTATTCCCGTTGATACAGAGATCGGCGGCATGCCGGACGGCCAAACCGTATCCTAATGAAGCACATTTGGAATCAATGACCCGCAAATCGAAATCGGGGAATTCCTCCTTCACTTCATTGGCGATCATCACAGCCGTCTGATACGTGCCTGAGAGGCCTGAGGAAAAGGCAATGTAAAGAGCGGGATCACCTGTTTCGGCATATTGCAAAAACACATTTTTAATCGTTTGCGGTGAGGCTTGGGACGTCTTAGGCGTTTCTCCATTTTGCATCGCTTCAAATATTTGATCCGCATCAATCGTGACTGCATCTTCGAATTCTTTATCTCCGAGAGAAACTCTGAGCGGAATAAAGCCGATGCCGTTTTCTTCAAAATAAGAACGGGGCAGATCGGCGGCGCTGTCAGCGATAAGATGAACTGTCATATTGCTTCCCTTCTTTCCGTTATCGTTCGTTATCAAGAGAGTTAAGCCAACTATATCATATTAATTTGCCAAAATCGTGTTCAAATATTTGTTTTTAGGGAAAACATAAAAGAAGAAAGAGCGGAGGAACATGCCATGGTTCTAGATCAAACAAAAAAATTACTCATCGTCATCATCGGCGCTTTACTCAATGCGGCCGGGCTGAACTTATTTTTGATTCCGGCAGATGTATATGCCAGCGGATTTACGGGTGTCGCCCAGCTTTTATCAAGCGTCATTGTGCAATACGCCCCCTTTTACATATCGACAGGAACGCTCTTGTTCCTCTTAAACATTCCGGTCGGTATTTTAGGGTGGCTGAAGGTCGGCAAATCGTTTACGGTATACAGCATTCTAAGTGTCGCACTGACTACTGTGTTTATGGGGATCCTGCCGGAAACAAGCCTGTCACATGACATTTTGCTGAACGCGGTGTTCGGCGGCGTCATTTCCGCTGTCGGTATTGGCTTAACATTAAAATACGGCGCTTCGACAGGCGGGCTTGATATCGTCGCCATGGTGCTTGCAAAGTGGAAGGATAAACCCGTCGGCACGTATTTCTTCATTCTGAACGGGATTATCATCTTGACGGCAGGATTATTGCAAGGTTGGGAGAAAGCATTATATACCCTGGTTACACTGTATGTGACAACGAGGGTGATCGACGCTATTCACACCCGCCACATGAAGCTTACGGCAATGATCGTGACGAAAAAAGCGGACGAAATCAAAGAAGCCATTTACGGAAAAATGGTGCGCGGCATCACAACTGTTCCGGCCAAAGGCGCCTTTACGAACGAACAGAAAGAAATGATGATTATCGTCATCACAAGGTATGAACTGTACGATTTAGAGAAGATCGTCAAAGAAGTTGATCCGAAAGCATTTACGAACATTGTTCAAACGACTGGGATTTTTGGTTTCTTTAGAAAAGACTGACGAAAGCAGGTGGAAGTCGTGAAACGGCTGCTTGTGATGCTCCTGCCCGTGCTGCTTTTGATAGGCTGCGGGAAAGATGAGCAGACAGAACCCGATAAGGAGGTATCAGGCGGAATGGAGAATCAAGAGGTTGTTTTATCTGTTGACGCAATTCAGGAGCCTGAACAAATCAAGTTTAACATGTCGCTGAAGAACCAAAGCGAACGTGCTGTCGAGTTTCAATTCAGCACAGGACAAAAATTTGAACTTGTCGTGTATGATTCTGAGAACAAAGAAAGATACCGTTATTCGAAAGACAAAATGTTTACGCAGGCTTTTCAAAACCTGACGCTTGAGCCTGGAGAAACATATGATTTCTCTGATGTGTGGAAGGAAGTCCCTGAGCCCGGAACCTACGAGGTGAAGGTGACATTTAAGGGCAGAGCGGAGAATCTGAAGCAGGTTCAGGCTGTTCAGCAGTTTGAAGTCAAATAAGAGGCTATGGCGAATCGCCATAGCCTTTTTTTATTGAAGTTTGTCCAGCTGATCCTGAAATTGATGGAGCTGGCGACGTTCCGCATCTGTCGAGTTGGCATACGCAGAAGACACAGCGTTTTTGGCTCTCAGAATCGCTTGCTCCTGATCGCCTTCCTCAAAGCCGTTTGTCACCATGACAGCCTGTTGAACAAATGATTTTGCCTGCTGAAACAGTTCGTTTCTCATTTAATATTCAACCTGTCTTTCGGCCGAGTCTCGTGCCGCGGCATGCTGGTGAGCTTCTTCTAATGTAGACCGATATGGAAATCTAGCGGCGTGTAGCCCGATGGAGTCTTTACCCTGCTGAATAAACCTTCTGGATTTGCTTCGTTTACCCATTTTGAGACTGCCCCCTTCCATACTTTGACGAGATGAGTCGTCTTCAATAGTATGGTGGGGCGAAGTAAGGTTTATGAGTGGGAAAAATTAATACGGACCGGCCTTTAAAGTGAGAAATATTCTTTCAAAAACCTTGCCACGCCGTCTTCTTCATTTGCAGCTGTTGTTCGGTTGGCAATCTGCTTGACAGCGTCAATTCCATTTCCCATGGCAACGCCGCAGCCGGCGAATTCAAGCATCTCTAAATCGTTATCCTCATCGCCAAAAGCAATGATCCGTTCCCTCGGCACGCCGTAATAATCGCTGATTTTCTGCAGGCCGACCGCTTTGTTCATACCGCTTTTAATAATTTCAATGACGTGCCACGGCGCGGCCCATCTTCTATGATCGATCACCTCGGCATGCACATCCGATAAATAGGAGCGTATTGCCGGAACATCTTCTTCTTTTGCGTGAATGAGTACGGATGTAACATCCTCACCGAGATTTTCCCGCAAGTCTCCGACCGTCACCTTCGTTGTGTTCATGTTAAAGGCATCAATCAGGTGCTCATCATGGTAATGAAAGTACACGTCGTCAATGACTTCAGCAAGCACATTATGTACGTTGTAGTTCTCGCTGATATCCACCAGCTGTTTGACAACATTAAGCGGCAGCGAGGTATGATACCGTCCCCAGCTGTCGTCCTGCGGATGATGGACAAACGCTCCGTTAAAATTGACAATCGGCGTTGTCAGCTCCATCTGCTGGTAGTACATGGAGCTTGAACGGTACGGACGGCCTGTTGCGATGCAGACATAATGCCCGTCATCTTTTAGGCGCTGTATCGTCCGAAGGGTGTTTTCAGATATGGTTTTATCATCCTTTAATAACGTTCCATCTAAGTCTAATGCGATTAAATAAGGTTTTGTCTCCATGAAAAGCTCCTTTTACCTTAGATTTTGCTTGTTTTGCCTTACTTACAGTGTAGCTTTTTACCATCTTTATTGTCTACATGTTACACTTATGATTATGGTTATCCTAAGGAGGTGCACATTGTGATTCAAATTGAAAATCAAACCGTTTCCGGTATTCCGTTTTTACATATTGTAAAGGAAGAGAACAGACACCGCGCTGTTCCTCTTGTGATCTTTATACATGGTTTTAGAAGCGCGAAGGAACACAACCTTCATATTGCTTACCTGCTTGCGGAGAAGGGCTTCAGAGCTGTACTGCCGGAGGCTCTGCACCATGGTGAACGGGGAGAAGAAATGGCTGTTGAAGAGCTGGCCGGCCATTTTTGGGACATCGTTCTCAACGAGATTGAAGAGATCGACGTACTAAAATCCCATTTTGAAAAAGAGGGCCTGATAGACAGCGGCCGCATCGGGCTTGCAGGCACGTCGATGGGTGGCATCACAACGCTTGGCGCATTGACTGCTTATGATTGGATAAAAGCCGGCGTCAGTCTGATGGGGAGCCCGAATTACGTGGAACTGTTTCAGCAGCAGATTGACCATATTCAATCTCAGGGCATTGAGATCGATGTGCCAGAAGAAAAGGTGCAGGAGCTGATGGAGCGTCTTGAATTGCGTGATCTCAGCCTTCAGCCGGAGAAACTGCGCCAGCGCCCGCTATTATTTTGGCATGGCGTAAAAGATAAAGTCGTGCCTTACGCGCCGACCCGGAAATTTTATGACACGATCAAATCCCACTATAGCGAGCAGCCGGAACGCCTCCAATTTATCGGAGATGAGCACGCCGACCATAAAGTCCCGCGGACAGCTGTGTTAAAAACGATTGAATGGTTTGATACGTACTTATAAAGCACTAAGTTATTAACAAGAGCTGAATTTACGTTATACTGTAGAAAAAAAGGAGTGAAGGAACATGGAAGAGGCATTAAAAGAAAACATCATGGGCGCCCTGGAACAGGTTGTCGATCCTGAGCTTGGCGTTGATATCGTGAACCTTGGTTTGGTATACGATGTTGACATGGATGAAGACGGCTTAACGCACGTGACGATGACACTGACATCAATGGGCTGCCCTTTAGCGCCAATTATCGTTGATGAAGTGAAAAAAGCGTTAGCGGACATTCCGGAAGTAAAAGAGACGGAGGTTCACATTGTGTGGAATCCGCCTTGGACAAGAGATAAAATGTCCAGATACGCGAAAATCGCGCTTGGCATTCAATAAAACAAAACAAAAGAGGACAGCCTGACATGTGAGGCTGTCTTTTTTACAGCTGAAAGGAGTGAAAGGAAATGATGTACCTGCTTGCTGTCCTATGCCCGCCGCTCGCTGTTTTGTTTTCGGGAAAACCGTTTCAGGCATTGCTAAATCTCATATTGACCTGTATCTTTTGGCTGCCGGGCGCGATTCATGCCTGCTTTATCGTCGCCGACCGCCGTGCCGAAAAACGGGCAAGAAGATAATCTGGAAAAAATGAGGGCGCGGACATGGTATAATGGTCATAAAAAACAGCAGGGAGAGCGCCATGAAAAAGAAATTGCTTGCATTCGCGCTTTGTACAGGCGCGTATGCGGCCCTGTTTGCGTACTCTGTGCATTCAGATCAAAAAACAGACACAAGCGAGATGACGGATGTCAGCCGCCTGATGCCTGTGAAAATTAAGCAGACAGTGAAAGGGCAGGAAAAGGAAACGCTCATTGACACAGTCAAAGAAGCAAATCGAAAAAACATAAAGATCTCAATCGCCGGGGCACAGCACTCCATGGGCGGCCATACATATTATGAGGACGGCATCGTTCTCGACATGACAGGCTACAACAAAATCCTGTCACTCGATCAAGAGAAGAAAACCATCAGAGTGCAAAGCGGTGCGACGTGGAATGACATCCAGAAATACGTGAATCCATACGGACTTGCGGTAAAAGTCATGCAGTCACAAAATATTTTTACAATTGGGGGATCTCTCAGCGCCAATGCCCACGGACGTGATATCCGCTACGGCTCGCTGATTGATACAGTCAAATCATTTCGGCTTTTAAAAGCGGACGGAACGATCGTCACCGTCACTCCAAAAGATGATTTGTTTACGGCAGTCATCGGAGGATACGGTCTTTTTGGCGTGATTCTTGATGTAACACTTGAGCTGACGGATGATGAGCTGTATGTCATGCAGACTGAAAAAATGAATTACAGCGCATACGCAGACTATTTTACAAAGCACGCAAAAGGCGATCCGGATGTCCGAATGCATTTGGCGCGCATTTCAACAGGGAAAAAAGGATTTCTGAAAGACATGTATGTCACGAATTACATATTGGCTGATCATCAGGATGAGCTGTCATCATACAGCGATCTTAAAAAAGACGAGTATACGGGAGTCACAAAGTTTGCACTCGGTTTGTCAAGACGGTATGAATGGGGCAGAAATTGGCTGTGGGACACGCAACAATCCTATTTCCTGAGCCAAAACGGCACAATGATCTCACGCAATAACGTCATGCGGTCCGAATCAAAATTTCTCGAATATGAAAACAATGACAACACAGATGTCCTGCAAGAATACTTTGTGCCGGTAAAGGAGTATGCGTCCTATATTGACGACCTGAGACAAACGCTGTCGGCCGAGGACTTGAACCTGCTGAACATTACGCTCCGCTACGTGCAGAAAAATGAAAAAGCCGACCTTTCTTATGCGAAGGATGATATGTTTTCGCTCGTGCTTTTAATAAACGAAGGCTTTTCAAAAGAAGACCAGGCAGACACTGCCCGGATCATCAGGCGCATGACCGACGCTGCCATCAAGCACGGCGGCAGCTATTATCTGCCGTATATGACTTATCAGACAAAAGCGCAAATGAGGCAGGCGTATCCGAAAAGCGAAGCGTTTTTTCAGAAAAAACGTATGTATGATCCGGATGAGCGCTTTATGAATTATTTTTATCAGAGGTATAAATAATGGGGAAAAACAAATTAAAGTGGCTGACATTATCACAAAGCAGCGTGTTTTTCGCAAGCAGCTTAATCTTTCCGTTTTATATTCTGTTTGTGAAAAACATCGGCTCAAGCTACACACAGTTCGGTTTTTCCTACGGATTGTTCGGGCTGAGCGGGGCGCTCATTTATCCGCTGCTCGGACGGCTGTCTGAAAGGCTCGACAGCCGCTATTTTCTGCTTGCGAACTCTTGGGGCATGGCTGTGCTGCTTTTGTATGTCCCGCATATCGGAAGCATCGTTCAAGTGTATATCGTCCAAGTGCTGTTAGGGCTCTTTGGGGCGATGCAGAAGCATGGAGAAAAAGTGTTGATCGCCGATTTTACAGACAGCGGAGAGCGCGGAAAGAAGATTGGGAATTATCATTTTTGGACGGCTGTCTTTTCAGCGGCAGCCATTATGCTCGGCGGCTTTCTCGCCGACTTTTTTACGGTGCAAATGATTTTTTATGCAAGCTCTATTCTTTATTTCTTGAGCGGATTAATGATGATGAAAACAGGCTGACGCGGTCAGCCTGTTTTTTTATGCGGTTGAGAAAAGCGGGAGATCAACGTTTTCTGCTGCAATAGCACCGTTTTTTTAGAGCGAATTTTTTGTTGAACAGAAAATTTACAAATGAATAAAAATATTAAATATACGATTGAATTAATTTTTATTCATGTTATAATGTTAAATAATTTCACAAAGACCAAGAAGGTGAACTTGTTTTGAAAATAGGAATTGTAGGCGCTACAGGTTATGGAGGCACCGAACTTGTCAGGATTCTCTCACATCACCCTCATGCAGAGGAATGTATACTTTATTCATCCAGCGGTGAAGGGAATGTCTATAGCGAGGTTTATCCTCATCTTACCGGCTTAGCCGATCAGAAGCTGAAGCCCATTGATATGAATACGATCAAACACGAAATAGATATCATGTTTCTTGCTGCGCCGCCCGGGGTATCAAGTGAATTGACTCCGCAGCTGGCAGATGCGGGAATTTCGGTTATTGATCTGTCAGGTGATCTGAGGATACAAGAGCCGGCTGAATATGAAAAGTGGTATAAACGGACAGCGGCACCGAAGAAAGTGATTCATGAGGCGGTTTACGGCCTGGCGGAACTGAATCAAAAGCAAATTCAACAGGCGAAACTCATCGCTAATCCGGGCTGTTTTCCAACTGCTGTTTTGCTCGGCCTCGCGCCATTGGCTCGAAAGAAGCTGCTCAATGAGTCTTTCGTTATCGTTGACGCGAAGACTGGTGTTTCCGGGGCGGGAAGAAAAGCATCTATGGGAACTCATTTTTCAGAGCTGAACGACAATTTTAAAATTTATAAAGTCAATGAACATCAGCACACGCCGGAAATTGAACAGGCGCTGAATGAATGGCAGCCGGGGCTCGGGCCTATTACATTTTCGGCTCACTTGGTTCCGATGACAAGGGGCATCATGGCGACGATGTATACGCAATTAACAACTTCTGATGTATCGGCAGATGACCTGCATGATTTATATTCGGAATTTTACCAAGATTCATATTTTGTGAGAGTGAGGCCAAAAGGGCAATATCCGCAAACGAAGGAAGTGTACGGCAGCAATTTCTGTGATATCGCTGTTACCCTCGACGAGAGAACGAACAGAGTCACGATCGTCTCGGTAATCGATAATTTAATGAAGGGTGCCGCCGGTCAGGCTGTGCAAAACTTTAATTTGATGAATGGCTGGAATGAAGAGACTGGGCTCACCATGACGCCAATTTATCCATAGAACGGGAGAGAATCGAACCATGATTCAGTTAAGTGAAGATCAAATTGTAAAAGTAACAGGTGATGTATCCTCGCCAAAAGGGTTTCAGGCAAAGGGTGTGCATTGCGGGCTGCGCTACTCGAAAAAAGACCTCGGCGTCATTATCAGCGAGACACCGGCAGTAAGTGCCGCAGTTTATACCCAAAGCCATTTTCAGGCTGCTCCGATCAAAGTCACACAAGACAGCTTAAAGCATGGATCAGCATTGAAAGCCGTCATCGTCAACAGCGCCATTGCCAATGCCTGCACGGGAGAACAGGGCTTAAAGGATGCATACGCAATGCGGGAGAGCCTTGCTTCACAGCTTGGCATTGAGCCGGAGCTTGTCGCTGTTTCATCAACGGGCGTCATCGGCGAACATTTAGACATGGAAAAGATTCAGGCAGGCATCGAGCTGCTGACACAAACACCTGCGGGATCAGGAGATTTTGAGGAAGCGATTTTAACAACCGATACGGTGATCAAGCAGACGTGCTATGAGCTGACAATCGGCGGTGAAACAGTCACGATCGGCGGAGCGGCTAAAGGCTCCGGAATGATTCACCCGAACATGGCAACGATGCTGGGGTTTGTGACAACAGATGCGGCAATCGAAGAAAAAGCGCTGCAAAAGGCGCTTCGCGAAATCACTGACGTTTCATTTAACCAAATCACAGTTGACGGTGAAACATCCACGAACGACATGGTCTTGGTCATGGCAAACGGCTGCGCGGAAAATGAGTGCCTGACGGAAGATCATCCAGACTGGCCGGTCTTTAAAAAAGCACTCTTGCTGACTTGCGAGGATTTGGCTAAAGAGATTGCCAGAGACGGAGAAGGCGCGACCAAGCTAATCGAAGCGCAAGTGAAAGGTGCAAAAAACAATCTTGATGCAAACGTGATTGCCAAAAAAATAGTCGGCTCAAGTCTCGTGAAAACGGCGGTCTACGGAACAGATGCCAACTGGGGACGCATTATCGGAGCCATCGGGCACAGCGCAGCTCAGGTGACGGCAGAAGAAGTAGAGGTTTATCTCGGGGGCCAATGCCTGTTTAAGCATAATGAACCCCAGCCATTCTCTGAATCTCTCGCCAAGGAATACCTTGAAGGAGATGAAATCACCATTGTCATCAAGATGGATGAAGGTGACGGGAACGGTAGAGCGTGGGGCTGTGACCTGACCTACGACTATATCAAAATTAACGCGAGCTATCGCACGTAATAAAGGGGAGCGCAATGAAGAAAACAATCGTTTTTAAATGTGGGGGAAGTGTCATCCGTGAGCTGTCGGAGGAATTTTTTCATAACCTGAAAGAACTGATGGCGTCAGGATGGAAACTGGCGATCGTGCACGGCGGCGGCCCGGAAATCACAAATATGCTGAAACGGTTAAATATCAAAACCGAGTTTTCGGGAGGGCAGCGAAAAACAACGAAGCCGGTGCTGGAAGTGGCTGAAATGGTTTTATCCGGTTCTGTGAATAAATTTTTCGTTGCCGAGCTTGCCAAACACGGACTGCGGGCCGCAGGCATCTCTGGTAAAGACGGCGGTCTTTTGGAGGCGGATTATCTCGATCCGGAAACATACGGGGAAGTCGGAGAAATCAAAAAGGTCGATGCATCCATGGTGAACGCGCTGATGGAAAAGGGCATCATTCCTGTTATTGCGCCGCTGTCTATGACGAGTGACTGCAAGACGCTGAATGTGAATGCCGATCTGGCTGCTTCAGCAGTCGCCGGAGCGCTTGAAGCTGATAAGCTGATGTTCGTCACTGATGTCGATGGGATCATGAAGGAAAAGCAGCGTCTCGACGTCCTGACCCCTGAGGAGGTTCAAGTGCTGATCAAACAGGAAGTAATCACAGGGGGAATGATTCCGAAGGTCAATTCAGCCTTGTCGGCTTTATCAGATCAGGTGTCTGAAGTCATGATTGTAAACGGAAAAGGATCATTCTTCACAGACCAAACCTTTCAAGGAACAAAAATCGTCAAAGCAAAGGAGGCTGTTTCATGAGCAGCTTATTTCAAACCTACGGCCGCTGGGATATTGATATCAAAAAAGCAAAGGGGACGTACGTTGAGGATCAAAACGGCAAAAAGTACCTCGATTTCATTCAGGGGATTGCGGTATCTAACCTAGGCCACTGCCATGAAGCGGTCACAGAAGCAGTCAAAAAACAGCTCGACAGCGTATGGCACGTATCCAACCTGTTTCAAAACAGTCTCCAAGAGCAAGCGGCACAGAAGCTGGCGGCGCACAGTGCGGGAGATCTCGTTTTTTTCTGCAACAGCGGTGCGGAAGCGAATGAAGGCGCGATCAAGCTCGCCCGAAAAGCAACTGTAAAAACGAAAATCATCACTTTTCTTCAGTCGTTTCATGGCCGCACGTATGCAGGAATGGCTGCGACCGGACAGGATAAAATCAAAACAGGCTTCGGCCCGATGCTGGAAGGCTTTCACTATCTGCCATACAACGATCCTTCCGCTTTTGAGGCTCTTAGGGAGGAAGACGGAATAGCCGCGGTGATGCTTGAGACAGTGCAGGGAGAAGGCGGAGTCAATCCGGCGAGCGTTGAATTTTTAACAGCTGTACAGTCGTTTTGCAAGGAAAAGAAAGCTCTTCTGATCGTTGATGAAATACAGACCGGCATCGGACGGACGGGAAAGGGCTTCGCATACGAGCACTTCGGACTCTCGCCGGATATCATCACAGCCGCAAAAGGATTGGGAAACGGCTTTCCAGTCGGCGCTGTCATCGGAAAGAAACAGCTGGGAGAAGCGTTTACCCCTGGTTCTCACGGAACGACTTTCGGAGGAAATATGTTGGCGATGGCTGCTGTGAATGCCACATTGCAAATTGTATTCCAGCCTGACTTTCTGCAAGAGGCTGCTGACAAAGGGACATTTTTAAAAGAACAGCTTGAGGCTGAGCTAAAGAGCCCGTTTGTCAAACAAATACGCGGGAAAGGATTAATGCTTGGAATTGAGTGTGATGGCCCGGTTGCTGACATTATTACTGAATTGCAGACATTAGGCTTGCTTGTATTGCCGGCCGGCCCGAACGTCATTCGGCTGCTGCCGCCGCTCACCGTGACAAAGGATGAAATAGCAGAAGCTGTCAGCAAGCTGAAACAGGCAATCACTCATCATTCCGCTGTAAACCAGTAATTTTTTTTCGGTATGAAAGTATAAAAATTCATTTTTATAATTAATTATTCATCAAGAGGTGGGCTGTTAGATGGAAGGTTATTTAGTGTTAGAAGATGGAACAGCGTTCAGCGGCGAGTTGGACGGTCATGAAAATTGCACGGGAGAAGCTGTTTTTTTTACAGGAATGACAGGCTACCAGGAAGTGCTGACAGATCCATCATATAAAGGACAGATTATCGTATTTACCTACCCGCTGATTGGCAACTATGGCATTAATGAAAAGGATTTTGAAAGCAAGAAACCGCAAGTGAAAGCCGCTGTTGTCTACGAGGCGTGTGATCATTTTTCTCATCATGAAGCGGTATACAGCCTCAAAGAGTATTTGCAGAAATGGAACATTCCGCTGTTGACCCATGTTGATACGAGGGCTGTCGTGAAAAAAATCCGGGCAAACGGAACGATGGGTGCGACTGTCACAGCCTCTAAAGAAGCAGCTGAGATCGGCCTTCAGCCAGAGAACGTGGCAGAACAGGCATCCGCACAGGAAATCAGCACATTCGGCGACGGACATAAACATATCGCCCTCATCGATTTCGGCTATAAAAAGTCAATCGCATCATCACTTGTCAAACGAGGCTGCAAGGTCACCGTGGTGCCATATCAGCAAATGGAAGCTGTATACGACATGAAGCCGGACGGCATTGTGTTATCGAACGGACCTGGAGACCCGAAAGCCATTCAGCCGTATTTAGGAAAGATCAAAAGCATCATCAGCCGTTATCCGACTCTCGGCATCTGTCTCGGCCATCAGCTGATCGCGCTCGCGTTCGGAGGGAATACATTCAAGCTGCCATTCGGACACAGGGGCGCAAATCATCCGGTCATCGACCGTGAAACGAAACGCGTCTTCATGACAAGCCAAAATCACAGCTATGTGGTTGATGAACAGTCCATTAATGAAGAAGAGCTCACGATCAGGTTTCATCATGTCAATGATACGTCAGTTGAAGGGCTTGCCCATAAAAAACTGCCTGTCATGAGTGTCCAATTCCACCCGGAAGCCCATCCCGGACCTGCGGAAAGCGAATGGATTTTTGATGATTATCTAAAGAATGTGATACCAGCAAGGAGAGAAATCGCGCATGCCTAAAGACACCAGTATTTCAAGCATATTAGTAATCGGCTCAGGCCCGATCATCATCGGCCAGGCGGCAGAATTTGATTATTCAGGCACTCAAGGGTGCATCGCGCTGAAGGAGGAAGGCTATCGGGTGATCCTCGTCAACAACAATCCGGCGACAATTATGACCGATGAAGCCTTCGCTGATGAAATTTATTTTGAGCCGCTGACAGCAGAAAGCCTGACAGCCATCATTAAGAAAGAACAGCCTGATGGACTTCTTGCCAATTTAGGCGGGCAGACCGCGTTGAATTTAGCAGTGGAGCTTGAAGAAACAGGTGTTTTAAAAGAGAACGGCGTCAAACTTCTCGGCACATCCGTTGAGACGATACAAAAAGGAGAAGACCGGGAAAAATTCCGTTCGTTAATGAATGAATTGAACCAGCCCGTGCCAGAGAGTGAAATTGTTGATAACGAGGCCGACGCCCTCCGTTTTGCGGAATCCATCGGTTTTCCTGTCATTATCAGGCCTGCATACACATTAGGCGGAAAGGGCGGAGGCATCGCCCCTGATAAAGAAGCCTTTACAGCCATGATTAAGCAGGCGCTGTTAGCAAGCCCGATCAATCAATGTCTTGTGGAAAATAGCATTGCCGGCTTTAAAGAAATCGAATACGAAGTCATGCGTGACAGCCATAACACATGCATTACCGTCTGCAATATGGAAAACATCGATCCGGTCGGTGTGCATACAGGTGATTCCATTGTTGTGGCACCCTCACAAACTTTGACGGATGAAGACTATCAAATGCTGCGGACGGCAAGCCTGACGATCATCTCAGCACTTGATGTCGTAGGCGGCTGCAACATTCAATTCGCGCTTGATCCATTCAGCAAGCAATATTACGTCATCGAAGTCAATCCGCGGGTAAGCCGGTCATCGGCTCTCGCGTCTAAAGCCACCGGTTATCCGATTGCAAAGATGGCTGCGAAACTGGCAGTCGGATACACCCTTGATGAGCTGAAAAATCCGCTCACAGGCTCGACTTACGCTAGCTTTGAACCAGCGCTGGACTATGTGATCGTCAAATTTCCGCGCTGGCCGTTTGATAAATTCAAAAATGCAGACCGCAAGCTTGGCACAAAAATGAAAGCCACCGGTGAAGTGATGGCGATTGAACGGAATTTAGAAGCGGCGATACAGAAGGCAGCAGCGTCCCTTGAACTGAAAAATGTCGGTACGCACCTTCCAGAGCTCAGCGGCTTGTCGATTGAAGCGCTTTGGGATTTGGCAGTCACTCCGGACGACCGCAGATTTTTCGTTGTCATGGAGCTGTTGAGCCGAAGCGTGACGATTGATGACATTCATGCGAAAACAAAAATTGATCCGTTTTTCCTGCATACCTTTGACAACATCATCAAACTGGAGAACCGCATGATGGAAGCGGGCAGCGATCTCTCTTTTGAATTATTGAAAAAAGCAAAGAAAAAAGGATTTTCAGACGCAACGATTGCCTCGCTGATCGGCAAAACAGAAGAAGAGGTACGTACGCTTCGCAAGGAGATGGGTATTACGCCTTCCTTCAAAATTGTAGATACATGCGCGGCTGAATTTGATGCGAAAACAAACTACTTTTACTCCACCTATTTCGGAGAGACTGATGGGGACATCAGCCGCAAAGAGAAAAAACGCGCGCTGATTATCGGATCAGGCCCGATTCGGATCGGCCAAGGCGTTGAATTTGATTACAGTGCTGTACACGGCGTGCTGACACTGCAAGAGCTTGGGTTTGAGACCATCATGATCAACAATAACCCGGAAACGGTCAGCACCGATTATGAAATTGCGGACCGCCTGTATTTTGAACCGATGACAACTGAGCACATTTTAAACGTGGCGGAGCAGGAAAACATTGATTTTGCAATCGTGCAATTCGGCGGCCAAACCGCGATCAATGCTGCTGAAGCGCTCGAAAAAGCCGGCATTACCCTTCTCGGCACCTCGTTTGAAACGCTCGATGTGTTAGAGGATCGGGATCAATTCTATCAGCTTCTTGATGAGCTTGAATTGAACCACGCAAAAGGAGAAATCGCTTATACAAAAGAAGAGGCCGCTGAAAAAGCAGATGAGATCGGCTATCCGGTGTTAATCCGCCCATCTTACGTTATCGGCGGAATGGGCATGATCATTGTTGATTCGCAAGCTCAGCTTTCTCAGCTTCTGAACGGTGAGGACAGCATGCCGTACCCGATTTTAATTGATCAGTATGTGTCAGGAAAGGAAGTCGAAATTGATTTGATTTCCGACGGCGAGGATGTCTTTATCCCGACATATACCGAGCATATTGAACGGGCAGGTGTCCATTCGGGAGACAGCTTTGCCATCCTTCCTGGACCGTCCATCACAAGCGGGCTGCAGCAGGGCATAAAAGAGGCCGCGCAAAAAATTGCCCGAAAGCTTTCATTTAAAGGCATCATGAACATCCAATTTGTGATCGACAATGGAAACATTCTGGTTCTTGAAGTCAATCCGAGAGCGAGCCGAACGGTTCCTGTTGTCAGCAAAGTAATGGGCGTTCCGATGATCCCGCTCGCTACACGTCTGCTGGCGGGGGCGTCTTTAAAAGATGTAAACCCTGCAGTTCAAAATCATCATGGGGTTGCCGTGAAGTTCCCTGTTTTTTCTTCTCATGCGATCCAGGATGTGGATGTCAAGCTTGGACCGGAAATGAAATCAACGGGAGAAGGCATGTGTGTTGCATATGATGCCGACAGCGCCTTGAAAAAAATCTATACGCGTGTCTGGAATCAAAAAGGCAGCATTTATTTGCAAAACGGGCCGGAAGATGTCAAGGAGTTAGCGGAAAAAGCCGGTTTTACAGTTCATGAAGGGACATTTGCCTCATGGATGGAACAGGAAGGAAAAGCGCTCCACATCAATCTGAGCGCCTCTGAAGAAGCGCGCAAAGAACGTTTGGAAGCCATGACGCACGGCATCACCGTCTTTACAGAAGAAGAAACCGTGCGGGCGTTTTTACAAAGCGGTTCAGGCCATCCGCAGCCTGTATCTCTCAAAGATCTCTATAAAAAGGAAGTGGCATCATGCACACAGTGACGCAAACCAATTTATACGGAAAAGATTTATTAACGTTAAAGGATCTTAGTGAACAGGATATAAACGCCTTGCTCGCAGAAGCCGGTGAACTGAAACAAAACAAAATCCAGCCTATTTTTCAAGGCAAAACCTTGGCGATGATTTTTGAAAAGTCATCAACGCGAACCCGTGTTTCATTTGAAGCCGGCATGGCGCAGCTGGGCGGGAGTGCCCTCTTCTTAAGCCAGAAAGATCTGCAGCTGGGGCGCGGTGAGACTGTTGCTGATACGGCTAGAGTGCTGTCAGGCTATGTGGATGCCATCATGATTCGGACCTTTGAGCATGAAAAGGTGGAGGAGCTTGCCAAAGAAGCTGACATTCCAGTCATCAACGGACTTACGGATAAATACCATCCATGCCAGGCGCTGGCGGATCTTTTGACGATTAAGGAAATGAAAGGGAAGCTTAAAGGCGTGAAAGTCGCGTACATCGGTGACGGAAATAACGTGGCGCACTCATTAATGATCGGCTGCGCGAAAATGGGCTGTGATATCTCGATCGCTTCGCCAAAGGGGTATGAAGTGTTAGATGAAGCAGTTGAAGCGGCAACATCAGCTGCACTTCAATCCGGTGCTTCTATCACGCTTACGGCTGATCCAATTGAAGCTGTAAAAGACGCGGACGTGATTTATTCTGATGTGTTTACCAGCATGGGGCAGGAAGCGGAAGAACAAGAGCGTCTCGCTGTCTTTGCGCCTTATCAGGTGAATGCAGCGCTTGTCAGCCACGCCAAGCCTGACTATACATTTTTACATTGTCTCCCTGCGCACCGTGAGGAAGAAGTGACTGCGGAGATTATTGACGGGCCGAATTCAGCAGTATTCCAGCAGGCGGAAAACCGTCTCCATGTGCAAAAAGCATTGCTGAAGGCCATTTTATACAAAGGAGAATAATCAAAAAAACTGCTGAGCCGCACTCAGCAGTTTTTTTGATGGCAACATATTCACAGCCGCTTAGGCGCATACTACAGCAAAAAGGAAAAGGAGGAAAAACAGTGGGACAGCAGCATCAATTCCGGCCCGGACAAAAAGCGCCCAACAATGGCATCTACGTTGAAATCGGCGAGACGGGGAGTATGGTTAAAAACCCTCAAAAGGTCCATCTCTCAGCAGGGGATATGTTTCCTGAAACATCAAATCACAACCGGCTGTGGACATATAAAAGAAAGCCGTGATCAAGAAAAAACCCAAAACAATGAATTGTTTTGGGTTTTTGGCTTTTAATGCTGGCTTGCATTTTTGTTCATAGGCATGATTTCTGCTAAAACCATGATTAAGACATACAGTACAACAGCAATTACAGATGATGTTTTGAAATTATACGCAGCGCTGTTCATGCTGGCAATCAAGTAGCATGCCATATGTGATAAAAGGAACGTCCAAATAAAGGCAATAATATATCGCACGTTTCCACCTCGTCCTTCTCATTCTATTCTAGAAGCTATCATACCATACAAAAAGCGAAGGGGGAATCCAATTTTAGAAGAAAGTGAGGTGACAAAAGAGTCTGATTCGTCACATTTTAATGGTAAAATATAAAAAATCGTCAATCGGTATAATAGCCAAAACTGTAAAAGGCTAGGACTTTACCTTATTCGTTTCTTTTCTTTCTACATATGATAGCGTGAGATGAAGTGTGAAAGGAGGCGGGCAAGCGATGGGAATAACGGAAAGGTATTTTCAATTGGGAACGGAGCATAACGTCATTCATCTGCCCTATCGCCCGAACGGCTTCGGCATCTTTATCTTAGGGGACAGAACCCACTTTGTCGGGAATGATTCAAGCTTTTGGCTTCAGCATTACGGCCGAAATCAGCTTCTGAACATGCTGAGGAATGAAGGATATACCCTTTTTAACAGCAATCTGTTCGGAAGGCATTGGGGTGCGGAAAAAGCGGTCACCTATGCCAAACAGCTCATACATTCCGTGCTGAAGCAGGAAATCCTCAATCCGAAGATTCATATTTTAGCAGAAGGCATGGGTGCTCTCGTGGCCGATGAACTGCTTCGTTTTTCCCCGGATCATATCCGCTCAGCCGCAATGTTGAATCCTTGTCTCGATCTTCATGCACATTATGAATCGGAGAAAGAAAATAAATTTTTCTATAAACAATTTTTGAGAGAAGTATCGGAAAGCTACGGAATTTCTGAAAAAGAAGCGGAAGCGCTGTGTTACAAAAAAATTGATAGCTATCCGAGCGGCGTGCCGGTTCATATATGGCAGCGAATGACCGGAGCTCCCTATCCGTACAGCGTACATGCCGAAGTATTCAAGGAAAAACAGCAGAAGCAAGGCTCACCGGTCGACATGACATTTCACTTATTTGAGCATCCAAGCAGAATATATGCATCAATCTGCAAATTCTTTCACAGTCATGAAAAAGAGTTATAGAGAATACAATAACAACAGCCTTCTCTTTTGCGGAGGCTGTTTTGCTTTGGGAAATGAAAAACCGGAAGGGCGGCAGATGCAATGGAATCAACGCTGATTGTAGGTGCGGACGAATTTTTCGGCCTTTCATTATGCGAGCGAATGATGGATGAAGGCATACATGTTGACGTTATTCTGGCTGAAACAGAAGATGAAATGAGGCAAATGTACCTAGAAGAAAGACTCATGTGGCTTGGGAGAAATGGACTCTTTCGCCAGCTTGAACGTATTGGAGATCAAAAATATGATACAATTTGTATCCAGTTCGGCGGCTTGCCCTTAGACCAATATGATTCTCCCTATGTATTAGTATATGAACAAGACCGAACAGAATGGGAAAAAATGAAAAAGACAGGTTCAGAAAAAGCGGTGATCCTTCCGAAAATGTATGGGCCTTGGAAAGAAGAAACTGAGGAAGACGGCTTTTACACAGACGATGTGGCAGACGAACTGCTGAGGTTTCTGCTTGAACCAAGCCGTGATAAAAGCAATAATCAGATTTTTAAATTGCAAGTCACACAAAAAACCTCGAAAGAAGAAGCAAAAACAAAAATTGTCGAGTGGAAAAGACAATTTTCATCAATTTTCGACAAATATTAAGAAAAACCTTCCATGTTTCGAGGTTTCTAGATACAATAAACGTATAAAAATAATACATGTTATAGCTTGTCAAAAGGAGTTGAACATGACTTGATCACAAGGCTTGTCATGATCTTTTCTGTCCTCCTTTTATTGAGCGGATGTGGACAAACTCCGTTTAAAGGAAAAATTGAGAAGGTCGGCATGCTCTTTCCTGATACGATTAATGACCTCGTATGGGGCACAAAAGGGTATAAAGGATTACTGAATATACAATCAAAATACAATGTGGACGTCTACTATAAAGAAGGCGTTAAAACAGATGAAGATATCATAAATGCGATTGAGGATTTTCATAAGCGGGGCGTCAACCTTCTCTATGGCCATGGAAGTGAATATGCAGAGGTATTTAACTTGGTCAGCGAAGATTATCCAGATATGGAATTTGTCATTTCTAATGCGGAAGCGAAAGGTGATAATGTGACGAGTGTCCATTTCAGCGGCGAAGCAATGGGCTTTTTTGGAGGAATGACAGCTGCCCATATGTCGAAAACGAATCAGGTCGGCGTGATTGCTTCCTTTACGTGGCAGCCAGAGGTTGACGGTTTTATCAAAGGTGCCAAATATGAAAACCCTGATATAGAAGTAAACACGAAATATACGGATCATTGGGATGATGATTCGACGGCAGTAAAGCTTTATCAGAAAATGAAGAACGAAGGCGCGGATGTTGTGTATCCCGCCGGAGACGGGTATAATGTTCCTGTCATTCAGCAAATCAAAAAAGACGGCCTTTATGCCATCGGCTATGTAACAGATCAATCAGATCTGGGCGAGAATACCGTATTAACCAGCACGGTGCAAAATGTGGACAAGGCCTATGAAATCATCGCTGAGCAATTCAACAAAGGCACCCTTGAAGGCGGAGATCATTACTACGACCTGAAAACGGGAGTTGTTGAAATGGGAACATTCAGTCCGCTTGTCGATAAAGACTTTCAGCAAAGAATCGCCAAGCTGATCAAAACGTACAACAAAACAGGCGAACTGCCAAAAAATGAGTAATGGAGTGACTTCACATGCAGCACGAAAAATCACTGAAGTTCTTGCAAATTGCCATGAAATATCTGCCTGAAGCGAAAGAACAGCTTGAAAAATCAGGCATTGAGCTGTCAATGGAGGCCATCCAGCCGTTTATGAATCTATTTACAACGGTAATGGCGGAAGCTTATGAGCTTGGCAAGTCTGACGCGAAATCTGAAACCGAATAAGAAAAAGCCACTTTTTTGAAAGTGGCTTTTCACATGATTTTCTTTTTAATAGCGGAAATCATCGGTGCAAGCTCCTTTAAAGCGGGCTTGATTTGATCAAGAGAGTTCATAATTGAACCGATTTGGTCCATAATATGCATGTAATTAATCGTCTCTTCTTCGTTTGTCTGGGAAACCTCCTCTTGCTGTTCTTCCTTCTCTGCTGTTTGTTTTGCGGAATCGCCGAACATCATCTTTGAAAACACATCCAACTGCATACGCCTCCTTTCCATATACCATACTCTATGAGTAAGATGAACTGATAGTTTAGACGAATATATTGCCATGTGAAAAAAAATAGGATAGAATTAGTACCTGATACTAATAATTGATCACAACCGATTGATCTTCTAAATTTACGATATAAAGGAGTCTTCCCTTATGAAAGCTGGAATACTTGGTGTTGGACGTTACATTCCTGAGAAGGTTTTAACAAATCAAGATCTTGAAAAAATGGTTGAAACTTCTGACGAGTGGATTCGTACACGAACAGGAATAGAAGAAAGAAGAATTGCCGCAGATGATGTGTATTCATCACATATGGCTGTTGCAGCAGCGAAAAAGGCGCTGGAACAAGCTGAAGTGGCAGCTGAGGACCTGGATATGATTCTGGTTGCAACTGTTACACCTGATCAGGCTTTTCCTACGGTCTCTTGTATGATTCAAGAACAGCTCGGCGCGAAGAAAGCGTGTGCTATGGATATCAGCGCGGCTTGTGCAGGCTTCATGTACGGGGTTGTAACCGGTAAGCAATTTATTGAATCCGGAACCTACAAGCATGTTCTTGTTGTCGGTGTAGAAAAGCTCTCAAGCATTACAGACTGGGAAGACCGCAACACAGCCGTTCTGTTTGGAGACGGAGCGGGCGCTGCGGTAGTCGGGCCAGTCAGTGATGACAGAGGAATCCTTTCATTTGAACTAGGAGCAGACGGCACAGGCGGTCAGCACTTGTATCTGAATGAAAAAGGACATACAATCATGAATGGACGAGAAGTTTTCAAATTTGCAGTCCGCCAAATGGGCGAATCATGCGTAAATGTCATTGAAAAAGCCGGACTCTCAAAAGAGGACGTCGACTTTTTGATTCCGCATCAGGCGAACATCCGTATTATGGAAGCCGCTCGCGAGCGTTTAGAGCTTCCTGTCGAAAAGATGTCTAAAACCGTTCATAAATATGGAAATACTTCTGCCGCATCCATTCCGATCTCACTTGTAGAAGAATTGGAAGCTGGTAAAATCAAAGACGGCGATGTGGTCGTTATGGTAGGGTTCGGCGGAGGATTAACATGGGGCGCCATTGCAATCCGCTGGGGCCGATAAAAAAAGGTGAGGTGCACACAAGATGAGTAAAAAGAGAGTAGTTGTTACAGGACTTGGAGCATTATCTCCGCTTGGCAACGACGTCGATACAAGTTGGAATAACGCAATCAACGGTGTGTCCGGAATCGGTCCGATCACTCGTGTTGATGCTGAAGAATATCCGGCAAAAGTAGCCGCTGAGTTAAAAGACTTCAATGTTGAAGATTATATGGATAAAAAAGAAGCTAGAAAAATGGACCGCTTTACTCAATATGCGGTTGTAGCTGCGAAAATGGCAGTTGAAGACGCAGATCTCAACATTACCGATGAGATCGCACCGAGAGTCGGTGTTTGGGTAGGCTCCGGAATCGGAGGACTTGAAACACTAGAGTCTCAATTTGAAATTTTCTTAACAAAAGGCCCAAGACGTGTAAGCCCGTTTTTCGTGCCAATGATGATTCCTGATATGGCGACAGGCCAGATTTCTATTGCATTAGGAGCAAAAGGGGTTAACTCTTGTACCGTTACAGCATGTGCTACAGGAACGAATTCAATCGGTGACGCGTTTAAAGTCATTCAGCGCGGCGATGCAGACGTTATGGTCACAGGCGGAACAGAAGCGCCGCTGACAAGAATGTCATTCGCGGGCTTTAGCGCCAACAAAGCGTTGTCTACTAATCCAGATCCGAAAACAGCAAGCCGCCCATTCGATAAAAACCGTGATGGCTTTGTCATGGGTGAAGGTGCAGGGATTATCGTTCTTGAAGAACTTGAGCATGCCCTGGCCCGCGGCGCTAAGATTTACGGAGAAATTGTCGGCTACGGCTCAACGGGAGACGCTTATCATATCACAGCACCGGCACAAGACGGTGAAGGCGGAGCGAGAGCGATGCAAGAAGCCATTAGAGATGCGGGCATTGCCCCTGAAGAAATTGATTATATCAATGCTCACGGGACAAGCACGTATTACAATGACAAATACGAAACAATGGCGATTAAAACCGTCTTCGGCGAGCATGCGCATAAACTTGCGGTAAGCTCTACAAAATCGATGACAGGCCACCTCTTAGGAGCAGCTGGCGGTATTGAAGCGATTTTCTCTGTCCTTGCCATTAAAGAAGGTGTGATCCCACCGACAATCAATATTCAAACACCAGACGAAGAATGCGATCTAGATTATGTGCCTGATGAAGCCCGCAGACAGGATCTCAATTATGTTCTCAGCAACTCATTGGGATTCGGCGGACACAATGCAACATTAATCTTTAAGAAATATCAATCATAATCACGCCAAACCGGCTGCCCTTAAAGGGTAGCCGGTTTTTTTTGTGCGCATAGGATAAAAAAGAGGAGGCGATCACATGAGTGTGGAACAAACATATAGCTGGCTCGGGAAGGCTGCTTCAATAGATGATTTGGCGCATTACATTGTACCGCTTTTTTCAGGTGTGGAGCAAAAGAACTGGAAAGGCATTCTGGGCCACCTTCAGCATCATGGGATGTTTAAAAACATAAAAGAAGGAATTCATACTGCTTCCAAGCTGAAAGAAAAAGGTTTTTACGAGCATATTCAAAAGGAAGAACAGTACCTGAAAAACAAATGGCAAGGTCCTGATGTACCAATTGTCACGCTGCCGGTTGATGAACGAAACAGGAGAATTCGCTTAGAATTTGGATCAAAATCAGGACTCGCCTTTCAAGACAAAATGTTCCTCTTTCTCTCGTCAGATTTGGATTTTGCATCGGTATCTGCCCTGATGACACATGAATATCATCACGTTTGCCGGTTAGATCATCTGACAAAAGAGGAAAAGGATGTCACATTACTTGATACAATCATCATGGAAGGGCTTGCAGAATATGCTGTATATGAGAGGTTCGGCCGAAGTCAAATGGCTGAATGGACGTCTTGGTATACCCCGGAGCAGCTGCAAGCTTTATACGAAAAAAAGATTGCCCCCCATCAGGATATCAAACGGGATAATCGATTATTCTCCCAGCTGTTATTCGGCAAAGGATATCAGCCGAAAATGCTTGGATACGCAGTCGGATTCAATATTGTAAAAAAATATTTAACAGCCAACAAGGCAAACACGGCAGACGGGCTGTCCATTCCTGCTGAAACCTTTCTGGATGCAACGCTTTAAAAGAATAAAATAATGGAATTCCATTAATAATATTACATTTATCCTAAAAAATTCTTGATTTTGCAAAATGATTGTAATAATATACAACTATAAAATTTTTCGATAATTCAATATTATTTATTATTTCTGAATAAAGGGATTGCTTTCTCTTGAAAACGTTTGAAACAAGAGGGGGAAGGGGAGCTAGCATGAGCACACTTTTAGAAGTGAATAATTTAAAGACTTATTTTTTTAGAAAAAAGGAGCCGATCCCTGCGGTTGACGGAGTCGATTTTCACATCAGCAAAGGCGAAACCGTCGCGCTTGTAGGTGAATCGGGCTCCGGAAAAAGCATTACTTCTTTATCAATTATGGGCCTCGTCCAAAGCTCAGGCGGAAAAATCATGGACGGCTCTATTAAACTCGAAGACAAAGACCTCACCTCATTCACTGAAAACGACTATTGCAAAATCCGCGGAAACGAAGTATCCATGATCTTTCAGGAACCAATGACCTCCCTTAATCCGGTGCTAACAATCGGAGAACAAATTACCGAAGTGCTGATTTACCATAAAAACATGAAGAAAAAAGAAGCCCGTCAGAGAGCTGTTGAACTCTTACAGATGGTCGGTTTCTCCCGGGCCGAGCAAATTATGAAGGAGTACCCGCACCGGCTGTCGGGCGGAATGAGACAGAGGGTGATGATTGCCATCGCACTCAGCTGTAACCCTAAACTGCTCATTGCCGATGAACCGACGACAGCGCTTGATGTGACAATACAAGCCCAAGTTCTGGAGCTGATGAAAGATCTCTGTCAGAAGTTCAATACTTCAATTCTTCTTATCACACACGACTTAGGTGTTGTATCGGAAGCAGCCGACAGAGTGATTGTCATGTACTGCGGACAAGTCGTAGAAAACGCTACAGTTGACGATTTATTTTTAGAGCCGCTTCATCCTTATACAGAAGGCCTGCTTACATCGATTCCTGTCATAGATGGAGAGATTGATAAATTAAATGCGATTAAAGGCAGCGTGCCGACACCAGATAATCTGCCGCCGGGGTGCCGTTTTGCTCCAAGGTGTCCGAAAGCAATGGATAAATGCTGGACACATCAGCCTTCGCTTTTAACGCACAAAAGCGGAAGAACAGTGAGATGCTTTTTATATGAGGAAGAGGGTGCCGAACAATCATGACAGCAGCTAATCAAGAAACAATCTTAGAGCTTCGTGACGTAAAAAAATACTTCCCGATCCGCTCAGGCCTTTTTCAAAGAAAAGTCGGCGATGTAAAAGCGGTGGACGGTGTTTCATTTTCGTTAAAAAAAGGAGAAACACTCGGAATCGTTGGAGAGTCCGGCTGCGGAAAATCGACTGCCGGCAGGACGATGATCAGGCTGTATAAACCAACTGAAGGCCAAATCCTTTTTAAAGGGCAGGATATTTCCAACCTGTCAGAGGAGAAGCTGCGGAAAAGTGTCCGCAAAAATATTCAAATGGTTTTCCAAGATCCATTTGCCTCTTTGAATCCAAGAAAAACGCTGCGTTCTATCATAAAGGAGCCGTTTAATACGCACCACATGTATACGATGCGTGAACGAAACGAGAAAGTCGAAGAACTGCTTACGAGAGTAGGTCTTCACCCATCGTTTGCCAGCCGTTATCCCCATGAATTTTCCGGCGGACAGCGTCAGCGGATCGGCATCGCCAGAGCGCTCACTTTGAATCCAGAGCTGATCATTGCAGACGAACCGGTTTCCGCACTTGATGTATCCATTCAGGCCCAAGTGATTAACTTAATGGAAGAATTGCAGGAAGAATTTAATCTGACGTATCTATTTATCTCTCATGATCTAAGTGTCGTCCGCCATATCAGCGACAGAGTCGGAGTTATGTATCTTGGCAAAATGATGGAACTGACCGGCAAGCATGAGCTTTACGACAATCCGCTTCATCCATACACCCAAGCACTTCTATCGTCCGTCCCGGTTACAAGAAGAAAAGGTTCTGTCAAACGGGAACGCATCGTCTTGAAGGGAGAACTGCCAAGTCCGGCCAATCCGCCAAAAGGCTGCGTTTTCCACACAAGATGTCCTGCCGCAAAGCCGATATGCAAGGAACAAATACCAGAATTCAAAGAAGCTGCTCCCAGCCATTTTGTGGCTTGTCACCTTTATAGCTAATTATTGCCCGCACAGCTTTGAGAGGGGGTATGCGCACTACATAAACAACAGCTGAGAAGAACGAACATTTCAAGAGGGGGAATATCTAATGAAAAGACGGAAAACCGCACTGATGATGCTAAGTGTATTGATGGTTTTGGCCATCTTCTTATCGGCCTGCTCGGGATCAAAATCGAGCAGCAGCAGCGAGAAAAAATCAGCAGGCAAACCGCAGCAAGGCGGGGATTTGGTTGTTGGTTCAACTGGGGAGCCAACTTTGTTTAATCCACTCTATTCTACAGATGTCGCCAGTTCAGATATTGAAGGGATGATCTATAGTACATTATTAGAAACAGATGAAAAACTAAATGTGAAGCCTGCGCTAGCCGAGAAAGTGACAGAATCCAAGGATGGTCTGACTTATAATGTCAAGATTAGAAAAGGTGTAAAATTCCATGATGGGAAGGAACTTACAGCGGATGATGTTGTTTTCACATACAGCATCCCCATAAACAAGGATTATAATGGTGAACGCGGCTCTGGTTTTGAGTCACTTAAGTCAGTGACGAAAAAAGGTGATTATGAAGTTGAATTTAAATTAAAGAAAAAGGATGCGTATTTTTACAATGTTGTTTTAGATAGTTACGGTATTCTGCCCAAACACATTTTAGGGAAAGTACCAGTTTCAGATCTAGGCGAAAATGAATTTAATAGAAAGAATCCGATTGGTTCGGGTCCATTCAAGTTTGCTGAATGGAAAAAAGGAGATTATGTAAAACTTGAAGCTAATGAAGATTATTACGGCGGAAGACCATATTTAGATACAGTTACAGTAAAAACAATTCCGGATTCAAATGCAGCTGTTGCCCAGTTAAAGGCTGGAGATATTGATTTCTTTGTTGTTCCGGGTACTGATTTCGAAACAGTCAAGACATTTGATAATGTGCAAGTTAAATCAGATCTTGGTTTGAATTACAGCTATATTGGCTGGAATGAAAAAAATGAATTATTTAAAGACAAAAAAGTCCGCCAAGCTCTTACGCATGCACTTGATCGAAAAGCAATGGTGGATCAAGTGTTAAACGGTGATGGTGAAGTCGCAAACGTTCCTGAAAGTCCGCTATCTTGGAATTACCCGAAAAGTGATGTACCTACATTTGATTACAATCCTAAAAAAGCTAAGAAGCTTTTGAAAGAAGCGGGATGGAAAGATACAGACGGAGACGGTTACCTTGATAAGGATGGAAAGAAGTTTTCGTTTACCATTAAGACAAATCAAGGCAATAAAATTCGGGAAGATTTAGCGGTTGTTGTTCAGCAGCAACTAAAAGAAGTGGGAATTGAAGCAAAACCGCAAATTGTAGAATTTAGTGCACTTATTGAACAAACAAGTGCACCGAAATGGGACTATGATGCTTTGCTGCTTGGCTGGAGCTTGGCTACATTTCCGGATCAATTTTCGATTTTCCACTCCAGTCAATCAAAGAACGGATTAAATAACATATGGTATAAGAACCCTAAAGTCGATAAACTTTTGGAAGAAGCTAAATCTATTACAGACAGAAAAGAATATCAGAAAAAATACGAAGAAATCTATAAATTAATTGCAGAGGATCAGCCTTATTCATTCTTATTTTATTACAATTATCATAGGGCAATCCCGACAAACATGCACGGCTATGTATTCCATCCAAAGAATGACTTGTATCATATTGAAAAATGGTGGCTTGAACAATAATAATTAAATCCCTAGAGAGGTGAGGATCCAGTATCCTTTCCTCTTTATCCTATTTTAGAAAAGGGGACAAGAAGATGGTTACATATATTGTTCGTCGAACATTAATGTCTCTGCCAATCCTTTTGGGCATTACAATATTATCATTTGCGATAATGAAAGCGGCGCCAGGTGACCCGATGTCATTAATGATGGACCCGACAATCAGCCAAGCTGACAGAGCGAAATTCATTGAAAAGTATGGACTCAATGACCCAGAGCCTGTTCAATACTTAAAATGGCTTGGAAATATGCTCCAGGGCGACTTCGGGACATCTATTGTTAAAAAGGGGACACCAGTTTCCGATCTAATCCTTTCACGTTTGCCGAATACTTTGGTGCTTATGGTTTTTTCAACTCTTGTTGCTCTTCTGATTTCAATTCCTTTCGGTGTTCTTTCTGCAAAACGCCCTTATTCTAAGCTTGACTATGGTATAACTGTCACGTCATTTTTAGGGCTGGCTATCCCAAATTTCTGGTTCGGATTAATTCTTATTATGGTTCTTTCCGTAAATCTCGGTTGGTTTCCTACGGGGGGTGTCAGCACTTTAAACACTGACTTTAACATTTTTGATAGGATCCATCATTTAATTTTGCCAGCGTTTGTTTTAGCAACTGCTGATATGGCTGGTATTACTCGTTATACACGATCAAGTATGCTAGATGTATTAAAGCAGGATTATATAAGAACAGCTCGAGCAAAAGGGTTTAAAGAAAATAAAGTTATTTTCAAACATGGCTTAAGAAATGGCCTTCTGCCTGTTATTACAATTTTCGGATTGATGATTCCTTCATTTATTGGAGGTGCTGTCGTGGTTGAACAGATTTTTACTTGGCCTGGATTAGGGAAATTATTTATTGATTCGGCATTCTCTAGAGATTATCCGGTTATTATGGCCATGACTGTTATTTCTGCTGTTTTGGTTGTACTGGGAAACTTGATTGCGGATATTTTGTATGCATTAGTTGATCCGCGAATTGAATATTAAAAGGGGGAGGCACATATGGCACATCCAAACACTGCGGCTCCCTCTAATGAGGTAAAGCTAAAAGAAAATATTAGAAAAAAACCAGAAACAATGACTAGGATCTTTTTTGAGAAGTTTTTCAAAAATAAGCTTGCTGTTATAGGTGGTATCATTTTAACAGTTATCATTTTAATGGCGGTCTTTGCCCCTTTTATTGCGCCTTACTCGCCTGAGAGTCAATCTCTTTTAAATAAATTGAAGCCGCCAAGCCCTAAAAATCTAATGGGGACAGATAAGTTTGGGCGCGATATATTTACAAGGGTGTTATATGGGGCTCGTGTGTCTTTATTGGTCGGCTTTGTCTCAGTAGTTGGTGCGATTACTATAGGCACCGTTGTTGGCGCCTTAGCAGGATATTTTAAAGGGATAGTAGATGCTGTATTGATGAGGGCTGTCGATGTAGTCTTATCTATTCCGGATATTTTTCTGCTTATTACCTTAGTGACAATTTTTCAACCGGGAATGGATAAGTTAATTTTAATTTTTTCTCTGACGGGTTGGACTACAACAGCGAGGCTTGTCAGAGGTGAGTTTCTATCTCTTAGGTCAAGAGAATTTGTATTGGCTGCTAAAACAATAGGCACCAAAAATTACAAAATTATTTTTTCGCATATCTTACCGAATTGTATTGGGCCAATAATTGTCTCCGCTACTTTAAAAGTGGGCAGTGTCATTTTAGCTGAATCAACTTTAAGCTACTTGGGCTTCGGAATCCAGCCGCCAATCGCAAGCTGGGGAAATATGCTTCAGGATGCTCAAAACTTTACATTAATGATTCAAGCATGGTGGTACCCATTATTTCCCGGGCTATTTATTTTAATTACCGTTTTGTGCTTCAACTTTGTCGGTGATGGCCTTCGGGATGCACTGGACCCGAAAAATATTAAATAAAATGAATACAATATTGGTTACAAAATATAACGAAACCGAAGAAAAGCAGATCTCTTTTTGTCAGAAAATATACAAAGAGATCTGCTTTTTGTGATTCTTACATAAACCCAGAGATTCCAGATTTCCTCAATCTCTTTGGAATAATTTCTCTGTCCCTTGCCTATACTGTGGACAACAGTTTTTATAAAAGTGAGGGGTTAGAGATGTTATTTCTTCATGATGTGTGGGTCAATTGGTTTGAAGGGGAAGAAAATGGCTACAATGTATGCCACTTTCACGAATGGCGCAAGGAAGATACGGTTGAGCTTTTGGATCAGGTGCCGCTGTTAAGGGTGCCGTCGGTACTGTTTCATTACATAGAAAACGATCTGTCTGAGCTTCCGAAAGGTTTGCTTGAAGACGTACATCAGAAATCGTACATTCGGAAAAATCACGAGCGGACAAAGCTGGAGTATTGTTTTGTCGTAACAGACGGAATTGGCATTTTGGCTGTCGACACGATCGGCTACACGATCCCTGTCAGAAAAAGCCGTCTGATCCCAAGACAGGAGCAGCTCGTTTATGAAATGGTAAAAGATGTGGAGCCTGAAACATATGAATTTGAGCCAAAGAAGCTGGAATCCTCCAAAGAATATCACATTTTATCATTAGCGCCAGAGCACGTCAGAGGACTAACAAGAAAAGAGCGGCAAATCAAGCAGCTGATGTTTATGGCGCTTGACCAATTAAAAGGGCTGAAAAACCGCGCTGAAATCGGCTACTGGTACACAGAGTGGAACCCGCATATGTATGAACAAATCAAACGGATGAGCTTTGAAGAGATTTGGGACATGCTGTATAACGAAACAATTGAAGGCTGGTCGGACAAGCATCTGGCTTTTTGCGAAAATCTGATAAAAGGACAGCCTTTTTTCGAAAAGCTATGGGAAATGGAAAACGAATCGAAGGTAAACTGAAAAAAACCGCTCTTTGCATAGAGCGGTTTTTTTGATCAGCGTCTTTTTCGGCCAAGACCCATGGCGTTCTCCATTTTTTTCAGCATTTTGTTCGCTGTCCGGTTCGCCCGTTCCGCGCCTTCATCAAGAATCCGGTCTAATTCATCAGATTCAATCAGTTCATGATAGCGGTCCTGGATCGGTTTTAATGCGTTAACCACGACTTCTGCCAAATCACCTTTAAACTCGCCGTAGCCTTTCCCTTCGTACTTTGCTTCAAGCTCCTCAATTGTCGTATTGCCGAGGATTGAATAAATCGTAAGAAGGTTGGAAACGCCCGGTTTGTTTTCTTTATCAAATTTTACAATGCCTTCAGAATCTGTTACAGCACTTTTGATTTTCTTTTCAAGGAGCTTCGGTTCATCCAGCAATGTAATATAAGCTTTCTGGTTCGGATCGGATTTGCTCATTTTCTTCAGCGGATCATTCAGAGACATGATGCGTGCGCCGACTTTTGGAATTTTCACTTCCGGAATGGTAAAGATGTCGTTATATTTTTTGTTGAAGCGTTCCGCGAGATTCCGCGTCAGCTCAAGGTGCTGCTTTTGATCCTCGCCGACAGGCACAAGATCCGTTCCGTACAGCAGAATATCAGCGGCCATCAGCGGCGGATACGTTAACAGGCCGGAAACAACGGCTTCATTGCCTTTGGATTTATCCTTAAATTGGGTCATCCGTTCAAGCTCGCCGATATATGCGACACACTGCATCATCCATCCGGCCTGCGCATGCGCGGGAACCTCTGACTGAATAAACAATGTTGCTTTTTCTGGATCAAGTCCGACAGCTAAGTAAAGCGCCGCCAGATTGCGGATATTCTTTCTTAGCTGAAGCCGGTCTTGAGGCACGGTAATCGCATGCTGATCCACGATGCAAAAATAGCTGTTATAATCATGCTGCAGTTCGACAAACTGCTTCATTGCACCGATATAGTTGCCGAGCGTAACGGAGCCGCTTGGCTGAATGCCTGAAAAAATCGTTTGTTTCATAAAAAATCAACCTCATTTCTTAAAACGTAATAAAAAAGGCTCATTCTTCCCCTGTAAAAAAGGGACGAATGAACCGTGGTACCACCCTGATTATTCCATTAAAATGGAATCACTCTGACGTTTGTAACGGAGTCTGCTCCGGCTGAGCCTACTTTTCGGGTTCGGTCAGCTGCTCCAAAGTCCATTCCACATTGCCCGTTATCTGCTCCCAGCACCGCAGACTCTCTTCAAACGGGTGAAATGTGTACTACTCTTTTTCATAGCACGCTTTTCTTTTGATTGCTTCATTATAAATCAATTATAACCAATTGTCATCATGAAAAAACATTCTTTTTTCCAGTAACATTGTAATGATATAAATACCAGGGGAGCTGTAAAACCCCTAAATGATAACTGCTATCAGCGTGAAAATAACAAGATATTATATGTAAAAAGCAATATGAGCCAAAAACCCGTAAAATAGTTTTTAATCAATTTATGCTTTAAATGGTAGAAGGATATTATGTTCGTGGAAGAAAAACTAACGAAGTTTAAATATTTTAAATTGATAAAATAATATTGCAATAAATTATTTGTTTCATTATAATGAACTTGTTCACTCTATTGTTACAGCTTTTTTACAAAAATAATCAGAAAAGACGGAACAGAATAAAAGTTATGGAAACTCAGGTTCATTTGTCTGATATTTCTGAGGATTTAGCCGTAAGGAGCTGAAAAATTATTATTAGGGGGTTTGCGAATTGAAAAAACGTTGGTCGATTGTCACGTTGATGCTCATTTTCACACTCGTGCTGAGCGCTTGCGGCTTTGGCGGCAGCGGGTCAAACGGTGAAGGGAAAAAGGACAGCAAAGGAAAGACGACACTTAACATTAATATTAAAACTGAGCCGTTCTCATTACATCCGGGATTGGCAAATGATTCAGTATCAGGCGGTGTCATCCGTCAGACTTTTGAAGGATTGACACGTATCAATGCAGATGGTGAGCCTGAAGAAGGCGCTGCTTCTAAAATTGAAACGAGCAAAGATGGAAAGACATATACATTTACAATTCGTGATGGTGCAAAATGGTCAAACGGCGACCCTGTAACAGCACAAGACTTTGAATATGCTTGGAAATGGGCGCTTGATCCTAATAACGAATCACAATACGCTTACCAGCTCTACTACATAAAAGGTGCTGAAGCGGCAAATACCGGCAAAGGCAGCCTTGATGATGTGGCAGTAAAAGCTGTAAATGACAAAACGCTAAAGGTTGAATTAAATAACCCGACTCCATATTTCACTGAATTAACTGCGTTCTACACGTATATGCCGATCAACAAGAAAATTGCAGAGAAAAATAAGAAGTGGAACACAAATGCAGGAGATGATTATGTATCAAACGGACCGTTCAAAATGACGGCATGGAAACACAGCGGATCTATCAAACTTGAAAAAAATGACCAGTATTGGGATAAAGACAAAGTCAAATTGAAGAACATTAATATGGTTATGATCAACAATAACAATACTGAACTGAAAAAATTCCAAGCAGGAGAACTTGATTGGGCCGGTATGCCGCTCGGACAGCTTCCTACAGAATCTCTGCCTACCTTGAAAAAAGACGGTTCTTTACATGTTGAGCCGATTGCAGGTGTCTATTGGTACAAATTCAACACTGAGGCTAAGCCGTTAGACAACGTAAATATCCGTAAAGCTTTAACATATTCGCTTGACCGTCAATCAATTGTTAAAAACGTTACACAGGGAGAGCAAATCCCGGCAATGGCTGCGGTGCCGCCGACAATGAAGGGATTTGAAGATAACAAAGAAGGCTACTTCAAAGACAACGATATCAAAACGGCAAAAGAATACCTTGAAAAAGGCCTGAAAGAAATGGGCTTGAGCAAGGCATCTGACCTGCCGAAAATCAAATTGTCTTATAACACTGATGAAGCACATGCGAAAATCGCTCAAGCTGTACAAGAAATGTGGAAGAAAAATTTAGGCGTGAATGTTGAGCTTGATAACTCAGAATGGAATGTATATATTGATAAACTCCACAGCCAAGATTATCAAATCGGCCGTATGGGCTGGCTCGGCGACTTCAATGACCCTATTAACTTCCTAGAATTGTTCCGTGACAAGGACGGAGGAAATAACGATACTGGCTGGGAAAATCCAGAATTCAAAAAGCTTCTGAACCAGTCACAAACTGAAACAGATAAAACAAAACGTGCAGCGCTGCTGAAAAAAGCAGAAGGTATTTTCATTGATGAAATGCCAGTTGCCCCAATCTATTTCTATACAGATACTTGGGTACAGGATGAAAACTTAAATGGTGTTATCATGCCAGGTACTGGTGAGGTTTATTTCAGAAACGCATATTTTAAATAAGGCTTCGTCTGAAAATAAAAGACCTCAAGGTATATGGGGAGAAAAACCCCATATACCTTTCTTACTGATGGAGTATAAAAATGTAAAAACCATGGAGGTGTTCCCCCTTGCTAAAATATATCGGAAGACGCTTAGTCTATATGATTATCACACTATTTGTGATTGTAACTGTGACATTCTTCTTAATGCAAGCAGCACCGGGCGGGCCATTTTCAGGTGAGAAAAAGCTTCCGCCTGAAATTGAAGCAAACTTAAATGCGCATTATGGCTTGGACAAGCCGCTGTTTGTACAATATGTCAGTTATTTGAAATCAGTTGCAATGTGGGATTTCGGACCGTCATTTAAATATAAAGGTCAGAGTGTTAACGACCTGATCAGTTCAGGTTTCCCCGTTTCATTCACTCTTGGAGCAGAAGCTATTCTCCTCGCTTTAGCGTTAGGTGTATTGTTTGGGGTCATTGCAGCCCTTTACCATAATAAGTGGCAGGATTATACCGTCGCGATTTTAACGATATTTGGTATTTCAGTTCCGAGCTTTATCATGGCGGCTGTTCTGCAATATGTGTTCTCCATGAAGCTTGGGCTGTTTCCGGTCGCGGGGTGGGAGTCCTGGGCATACACCTTTTTGCCTTCAATCGCACTTGCTTCCATGCCGATGGCGTTCATTGCCAGACTTTCCCGTTCAAGCATGATCGAAGTGTTGAACAGTGATTATATCCGTACAGCGAAAGCGAAAGGGCTGTCCCGCCCAGCGGTTACAGTGCGGCACGCCATTCGAAACGCGCTTTTGCCAGTTGTTACATACATGGGCCCGATGGCCGCGCAGGTCTTAACGGGAAGCTTCATTATTGAAACCATTTTTGGTATCCCGGGGCTTGGTGCACATTTCGTAAACAGTATTACAAACCGTGATTATACAGTCATTATGGGTGTAACGGTGTTCTTCAGTGTCATCCTGTTATTGTGTGTATTAATCGTAGATGTGTTATACGGCATTATTGATCCAAGAATCAAGCTTTCCAAAGCAAAGAAAGGAGCCTAGGCCATGCAGAACATTCCAAAAAACATGTTTGAACCAGCCGCAGCGAATGCCGGCGATGCAGAAAAAATAAGTAAAAAGAGCCTTTCCCTCTGGAAAGATGCGATGCTTCGCTTCCGCAGCAATAAGCTTGCAATGGTCGGGCTTATCATTATTGTGCTCATTATCCTTATGGCGATTTTTGCGCCGATGTTCTCAAGGTATGATTATTCAACTACTAATCTCTTAAATGCGGATAAGCCGCCTTCAAAAGATCATTGGTTCGGAACAGATGACCTTGGACGGGACATTTTCGTCCGTACATGGGTAGGAGCTCGAATCTCAATCTTTATCGGTGTTGCAGCCGCTGTTCTTGATTTGCTGATCGGCGTCATTTGGGGAAGCATTTCAGGATTCCGCGGAGGCAGAACCGATGAAATTATGATGCGTATCGCTGATATCCTTTGGGCAGTTCCTTCATTATTAATGGTTATCTTACTGATGGTTGTTCTTCCGAAAGGGCTATTTACAATTATTATTGCCATGACGATTACGGGCTGGATTAATATGGCCAGAATTGTACGCGGACAAGTGTTGCAGCTGAAGAATCAGGAGTATGTGCTTGCTTCACAGACACTTGGTGCAAAAACATCCCGTCTTCTGTTTAAACATATCGTGCCAAACGCAATGGGTTCTATTTTGGTCACGATGACATTGACAGTTCCTACTGCGATTTTCACAGAAGCCTTTTTAAGCTATTTGGGACTTGGTGTTCCGGCTCCGCTGGCAAGCTGGGGAACGATGGCTTCTGACGGATTGCCTGCATTGACCTATTATCCGTGGCGTTTATTCTTCCCTGCCGGATTTATCTGCATTACAATGTTTGGCTTTAACGTTGTCGGCGACGGATTAAGAGACGCATTGGATCCTAAGTTACGTAAATAAGGGAGTGATACGGGTGACACGCCTATTAGAAGTAAAAGATTTAGCGATATCATTTAAAACATATGGCGGAGAGGTTCAGGCGATCCGCGGAGTGAATTTCCATCTGAATAAAGGAGAGACGCTGGCCATCGTCGGAGAATCAGGTTCCGGAAAAAGTGTGACCTCTCAAGCGATCATGAAGCTGATTCCAATGCCTCCGGGTTATTTTAAGCGCGGTGAGATCTTGTTTGACGGCAAGGATCTGGTGCCGCTATCTGAAAAAGAGATGCAAAATGTCCGGGGGAAAGAGATCGGGATGATATTCCAGGATCCGATGACCTCTTTAAATCCGACGATGAAGGTCGGTAAACAAATTACGGAAGTGCTTTTTAAACACGAGAAGATCTCAAAAGAAGCGGCGAAAAAACGCGCCGTTGAGCTGCTGGATTTAGTCGGAATCCCGATGCCGGAAAAACGGGTCAATCAATTTCCGCATGAGTTTTCGGGCGGGATGAGACAGCGAGTTGTCATTGCCATGGCGCTTGCGGCGAATCCGAAGCTACTGATCGCCGATGAGCCGACGACTGCTCTTGATGTAACGATCCAAGCACAAATTCTGGAATTGATGAAGGATTTACAAAAGAAAATTGACACGTCAATCATCTTTATCACACACGATCTTGGTGTTGTGGCTAACGTTGCTGACCGGGTCGCTGTCATGTACGCGGGACAAATTGTAGAAACCGGTACGGTAGACGAGATCTTCTACGATCCGAGACATCCGTATACTTGGGGGCTGCTGGCATCTATGCCGACACTGGAAAGCTCAGGAGAGGAACAGCTGACTGCAATCCCGGGCACGCCTCCTGATTTGACAAACCCGCCAAAAGGAGATGCTTTTGCACTGCGGAGCTCTTACGCGATGAAAGTCGATTTTGAACAGGAGCCGCCAATGTTTAAGGTGTCTGATACTCATTATGTCAAATCGTGGCTGCTTCATCCTGACGCGCCAAAGGTAGAGCCGCCTGAAGCGGTAAAAGCGAAAATGCGGAAACTGGCAAACACGTATGAAAAACCTGTCTTAGTGAGAGAAGGTGAATAAATTGACTGAGAAACTATTAGAAATCAAACATTTAAAACAGCACTTTGTCACACCGAGAGGAACGGTTAAGGCTGTAGACGATTTATCATTTGATATCTATAAAGGTGAAACATTAGGGCTGGTTGGTGAATCTGGCTGCGGTAAATCAACAACAGGCCGAAGCATTATTCGGCTGTACGAAGCAACCGATGGTGAGGTGCTGTTCAACGGCGAAAATGTGCACGGGAAAAAATCACGGAAAAAGCTGCTGGAATTCAACCGCAAAATGCAGATGATTTTCCAAGACCCGTATGCATCTTTGAATCCGAGAATGACAGTTGCTGATATTATTGCTGAGGGTCTCGATATTCATAAGCTGGCGAAAACGAAAAAAGAGCGGATGCAGCGGGTCCACGAGCTCTTGGAAACAGTCGGTTTAAACAAGGAACACGCGAACCGCTATCCGCATGAATTTTCCGGCGGCCAGCGTCAAAGAATCGGGATTGCCAGAGCTCTTGCCGTTGATCCGGAATTCATTATTGCGGATGAACCGATTTCGGCTTTGGATGTATCCATTCAGGCGCAGGTCGTGAATTTAATGAAAGAACTGCAAAAAGAAAAAGGGCTCACTTACCTGTTTATTGCTCACGATTTATCGATGGTCAAATACATCAGCGACCGTATCGGAGTCATGTATTTCGGGAAACTGGTTGAGCTTGCGCCGGCAGATGAGCTTTATGAAAACCCGCTTCACCCATATACAAAGTCATTGCTTTCAGCGATTCCGCTTCCTGATCCGGACTATGAGAGAAATCGTGTCCGCCAGAAATACGATCCGTCCGTCCATCAATTAAAAGATGGGGAAACGATGGAATTCCGTGAAGTCAAACCGGGACATTTTGTAATGTGTACGGAAGCAGAATTTAAAGCTTACTCATGATTCATCAATCCTTCAAGATAAATGTCTTGAAGGATTTTTTTGCGCCTACATAGAAAGTGAGAATGATAACATTTACAAGTAGAGGAAAAAGCGGAGGCGAAATACGATTCAATTTCTGCATAACAAAAATGTTTTTGCACTGCTACTGTCTCAATCCCTTCAATCTTTAGCAGGAGTCCTTGTCACAATCGTTTTAATGGTCCGGGTCTATCAAATGACAGACTCTGTCTTTTTGGCTGGTCTTGTTTTATCGTTCATGTCGTTTGCGAGTATAGCGGCAAGCTTTTGCATCTCTCCGGTGCTTCGCAATCTTGGTTTTAAAAAGGTGCTTGTGTTCGCAAATCTGCTGAGGGCGGTCTTTACAATACTAATGGCATACAGCGTCAGTCATCACGGACAGGTTTTCTTTTGGATAACGCTGCTGTTTGTCTTCTGTTTTTCCTTTGCGGGCGCCTTTTTTCAGCCGGCAAGATTCGCGCTGCTGCCGATTATTGTTCCAAAAGAGCAATATGTGAAAGCGAACGGTGTGATCTCCCTCTCGAATCAATTGTTTTTAACAGCAGGCTGGGGCCTAGGCGGCCTTCTGACGTATGCCGTACCGTTTGAACTCGTTGTAGGTGCAGCCATTTGCCTGTTTGTTCTTTCGGGGGTTTCCATCAGTTTGCTCCATATAAATGAAGAAGAGACTGATGAAAAAGCTGAAACAGCATCTGCCAGGAGTATATGGAAGGATTTAATGATCATCCCGGTTGTAAGAGATATTACTGTAATGGACATGATAGAAGCTTTGGCGGGTTCAGTTTGGTCGTCTGCTATTCTTCTCGCATTCACTGCGGCTGTTTTGCATGAAACAGAGGTGTGGTGGGGAATGTTTAACGCTTCTTATTTTATAGGTGCAATTGCCGGCAGTATAATTGCCATTCGTTTTTCTGCTTTTTTTGAGCAGAACATGGGCTATGCGATTATGTTCAGCTCGCTTGTGATGTCGGTGCTGACCCTTTTGTTTTCATTTTCTCCAATTCCGTTTTTATGCGCTCTGGCTTGTGCTGCAATGGGGCCTTTTTATCAGGTGCGTGATATTTGCCAGGAAACCGTGCTGCAGGAGGCCATTCCGGAACAGAGGCGTATCGGGATCATGGCTGCCAAAAATGCGATTTTGACTCCTTGGTCTGGCATCACCTACTCCATCATGGGGCTCGTGGCTGATGCGGCTGGTGCGAAAATGGCTTTTATCACGGCTGGAGTATTGTATGGCATGACGTTTCTTATTGCACTGGCACAGCCCCGCTTGCTTCATTACAAGCGGGAAAGCCGAGCTCAATGAGAGCTTTTTGCATACGCTTCAAAATGAACGAAGCATCCGGCTCCGGTTTTTGCTGAAAAAAATGAAACCATGGCGGAAGTTCGTACGTCTTTATAGATGTAAAGCTGTTTAAACAAGAAGAAATGGGGTATATCTAAAAGTATGAAGACAATGAACTCATAAGGAGCAAATCAATGAACTGGTACGAAAAGCTTAGCGAGTACTTTCCAATTGAAGAAATGAAATCAAAAGCGCATATGGAAGCTCTTCTGAAAGAGCGGAGCGATATTTATCATAAAGACGAAGGCAAACATCATATACTAATGTTTGCGGAATTCGATTCTTTTATCTTTGTTGATTATCTGTATGTGTCTAAGGATGCAAGAGGGCAGGGGCTTGGCGGCAAATTGATCGCAAAGCTCAAAAAGAAAAATAAGCCGATCTTGCTCGAGGTGGAGCCTGTGGATGAAGATGATGCTGATACAGAAAAACGCCTGAGGTTTTATCAAAGAGAGCATTTCAAGCATGCTCAGTCAATTGGGTACCGGCGCCGGTCATTGGCTACGAATGAAGTAAACAAGATGGAGATTCTGTACTGGTCACCGAAAACAGAATCAGAAGAAGAAATTCTTGAAGCCATGAAACAGACATATGAAAACATTCATACTTATAAAGATGAGAAATGGTACGGGGAATCGTACGAAAAAACAGATGAGGTCTTGAAACTCATAGATGAAGAAAAACAAAAAAACATTTTCGATCAGTTAAGCTAATTGAGAATCAGAACATATCATTCAAATTAAAAATTTGCTGGATTGACACATTTTTTTCTTAGGATACTGTTCACACTTACTTTTTTATAGTATAATACCTATAAAG
>NZ_JAJSOZ010000018.1:0-67667 GCF_021282335.1 Bacillus sp. G16
ACATTTACAAAAAATTTTATTTATTCTATAATTTACTATTAATATATTTATATGTATAATAAGATTCTCCTGGCCAGGGGAATCTTATTTTTTTATGGGAGGATCATTTCATGAGGAAAAATGAGTCCAGCTTAACGTCTTTGATTTCAGCTTTTGCCCGTGCGTATCACAGCCGATATGACACGCCTCTCATTTTTGATGATTTTATTGCAAAAGAGCTTATTAACGAAAAAGAGTTTTCCGACATCAGCGAGAATATGATTCAAGGAATCACGTTTTTCAACAAAGAGATTGCTGAACGCCTGCAAAATGATCCCGAAGAAATATTAAAATGGGTTACGCAAGTCCAGCTGTCGCCCACGCCCTTAGCACGTGCTTCGTATTGCGAAAAAGTCTTACACAACGAATTGATGCTTGGAGCAAAACAGTATGTCATTCTTGGGGCCGGGCTCGATACTTTCTGTTTTCGGCATCCTGAATTGGAAAACAGCTTACAAGTTTTCGAGGTTGATCATCCGGCTACACAGCAATTCAAAAAAAATAAGCTAAAAGATGCAAATCTGACATTGCCTGAACATCTTCACTTTGTTCCTATGGATTTTACCAAAACGTTTTCGTATCAGCCTCTTATAGATAAAGGATTTGAAAACACAAAAACATTCTTTAGCCTTCTGGGAGTGTCTTATTATTTAACACGAGAAGAAAATGCAGGCTTGATCAGCAATTTATTTTCTCATGTCCCACCAGGGAGCTCTATCGTTTTTGATTATGCGGACGAAACACTCTTTACAGCAAAAGGAACATCAAATAGAGTTGAACATATGGTGAAGATGGCTGCTGCAAGCGGAGAACCGATGAAATCTTGTTTTACTTATGATGAAATTGAAAAAATGTTAGATTCATCAGGTTTGCTGATCTATGAACATCTATCACCAGCCGACATTAATGGCCTTTTCTTTGGCAATCGAACAGACTATTTGTCAGCGTTTGAAGCGATTCATTATATTCATGCCGTGAAAAAATAATTTTTTAACAGATGCCTCTCAATTTTTGGGAGGCTTTTTATGGTACTGGCATAAAAAAAGTAAGCTGCCGTCATCATACGGCAGCTTCCGCTAAAGGCTTTACCAGGATCAAAAATGATTTGCCTTTCTCATCATTTTCCGTTTTCAGCTGTTCGAAGCCGCATTGGCTCAAAAACAGTATCCATTCACTACGGTCAATGGGAACTGCCGCAAACATCGCTTTATGTTTGTCTCTAAGCGATTTGCTGATCCGTTCAATGATTATCCTCGCATGTCCCTTTTTTTCTTCAGCCGGGTCTACCAGCACTGTTCCAAGCCACGGCTTTCCGTTGGAAGGCGCCCACTCGAGATGATAGCTAACGGCAACAGGCTGACCGTCTTCTTCCCATACAAGCCATGACCCGTTGTACATGGAATAGGAGATTATATAGCTTTCTGCATCTTTCTCCCCAAACTCCTCCTCTTTCCATACAGGATGAGCCTCCGCGAGCTTCTCTAACAAGTTGAGGTCATCCTGTTCAAAAGGCCTACTTTCCAGCATGAAGATACTCTTCAAATATCGTTTTATGTATAGATGGGTTTCCGGCCAGCACACTGTGATTTTCTAAAAAGGTAAACGGCTCTCCCTCAATGGTCGTATAAATGCCTCCTACTTCATTTAACAGCACACAGCCGGCTGCATAATCCCATGGCGCAAGCCGCATCGTGATGTAAGCATCTATTCTTCCTGCCGCGACATTTGCCAGCTCTAAAGCGGCAGAACCGTAGGAGCGTGTGCCTCTGACTCTTTTCACAAGGGGCGCTAGCACACTTGAATCAATTCTTCTGTTTTCCGTTACCCATGTCGCATTAATGGCAAGAATCGCTTCTTCAATGACGGTTTCTTTTAAGGGAGCCAGCTTCGTTTCATTCATATAAGCTCCTCTGCCGCTAAATGCGTGATACAGCTCATCATGCACCACATCATAAATTAACCCGATTTTCCCTTCTCCGTTTTCAAAAATTCCGATTGAAATTGCGAAATTTCTCTGCTGGTGCACAAAATTCATCGTCCCGTCAATCGGGTCGATAATCCAGACGACTCCCTCAAGTGAGTGGAGTTTGTCCCCTTGCCCTTCTTCGCCGAGTATGCGGTGTCCCGGAAACGTTTCTTGAATGCGGTCAATGAAAAACTTTTCCGTTTCTTTGTCAATATTGGTGACTAAATCATTCGGATTTGATTTCGTTTCAATTGTCAGGCTTTCATGCATGGATTGTTTAATTCTCGCGCCTGCTTCTCTTACCCATTTCTTTGCAATTTCATCAATTTCCGTCCAATTTGTCATTCGTGCGTACCTCTCTTCTATGTAGACCTTTATTTTATAGGATACTGATAACGGCGGTGAAAAAGCAAGGAAAATGAAAAATATCCCTTCTCATGTAAAAACGAACCATTCACGCGGTTCGTTTTCACTATCGCTTTTTTACCCGTTAAGACGAATCCATTCTTTTCTGAGTCGCTCAAGTTTGTTTTTGCTTTGCTCAATCTGTTCTTCATTTTCTTTTTGCATTGCTTCATATAGGGTTGCCAATTCATAATCAACCTCTAGTCTCCAGACAGCTACACGATTGTTTTTCTCTTCCTTAAATCCCTCTTTCACAACTTGCCTCATTGTCTTTCGCCCCTTCCAGAGATCATTTGTTTGTAAAAAAGCATCCCATTTTGCCATTCAACAATGATTACTTCTTATATCGTATGATTGTTCTATTTACGCGTAACATGATTCTGAAAATTGTGTGTTTACCTACTCATTTATTACCACATTTCCCCTTTCTTCAAACGCGCTCAATCTTTTTGCCGCTCGTCCTAACTGTGATAAAATATGTATACTTAGCATGAAGGAGGAAAATCATGACACAAATGCGTTTTACGGAGGAAGACTTTAACACATTTACAATAGAAGGCTTAGACGCGCGCATGGAAGTATTAAAAGAGACGGTCCGTCCGAAGCTTACAGCTCTAGGCGAACATTTTGCCCCAACTTTATCAGCTCTAACCGGAGATGAAATGTTTCCGCATGTGGCAAAGCACGCAAGAAGATCCGTCAATCCCCCTGCTGACAGCTGGGTGGCGTTCGCAAACAGCAAAAGAGGCTATAAAAAACTGCCGCATTTTCAGATTGGTTTATGGGAAAGCCACGTATTTGTGTGGTTCGCGATTATTTATGAATCCCCTATCAAAGAAGAATACGGCAAATTGCTTGAAGCGAATCAGGAAACGATTACCAAGAATATTCCAGACAGCTTCGTTTGGTCCGCAGATCACACAAAACCGGGAGTACATAAGCAGTCTGAAATGGACAAGGAACAGCTAAAGACGTTGTTTGAGCGTTTGCAGACTATAAAGAAAGCCGAGCTGTTATGCGGCATCCAGCTTCAAAAAGAAGAAGTGCTGAATATGAATAACCAGGAATTCCTTCAGCGTATCGACGATGCCTTCCAGCAGCTTGCTTTTCTGTACCGTTTTACCCAAAAAGTATCACAAGCATAAAAAAGAGCCGGGATATCACCCGGCTCTTTTTCTTACATCTTAATCTTCGCCTGATCAGACTCTCTTGCTTGTTTGACCGTACGATAAGGAGAGTATGTACTTTGTTTTTCAAACTCGCTGCATAGCTTTTTCTCCTCGGCCTTCCCCGGGACAATCTCCTTGAAACGGCGGTAAGCTTTAAGCAGCTCTTCACGATCTGCGCCTTTTTCATATGCATGCTCAACCTGCTGGAAAAACGCAATCACATCTACTGCTTCTTCGGTTGTCCAATCTTCATTCATCGGATATTGGTATTCCATTTTCTTCACTCCTTATAGATTTGCTTCCCTTAAGAGAAAGCATCTTCATTTGATCATAAATTGTTCTTTACATTCTTTCAAGTTCATAATATAATTCATTTGTTTTACGTCTAAAAAACGGTTGAGAAACTGATTTTAATACACACTATTATGCATAGGTATGATTACAAAGGTGGGAAAACAATTGTCGCAACATGAAACACCCTTATACACAGGACTGAAAAAGCATGCAAGCAGACAGCCTGTTCAATTCCACATTCCCGGCCATAAAAAAGGGGCAGGAATGGACCCAGAATTCAGACAATTTATCGGTGAAAACGCGTTAAGCATAGATTTAATCAATATTGAACCATTAGATGACCTGCACGCGCCAAAAGGCATCATTAAACAAGCACAGGATCTGGCGGCTGAAGCATTTGGCGCGGACCACACATTTTTTTCTGTTCAAGGAACAAGCGGCGCCATTATGACAATGGTGATGGCTGTTTGCGGACCTGGAGATAAAATTATTATTCCAAGAAATGTGCACAAATCAATTATGACAGCTATTGTATTTTCCGGAGCGATCCCAATCTTTATTCATCCTGAAATTGACAATGAATTGGGCATCTCCCACGGCATTACACTCGAATCTGCTAAACGGGCACTTACCGAGCACCCAGATGCAAAAGGGCTTCTCGTCATCAACCCGACATATTTCGGTGTTGCAGCCGACTTAAAAAGCATCGTAGAACTCGCTCATTCGTTCGATGTGCCGGTGCTTGTTGATGAAGCACACGGCGTTCATATTCATTTTCACGATGAATTGCCGCTTTCAGCTATGCAGGCAGGAGCAGACATAGCAGCGACAAGTGTCCACAAACTGGGCGGATCACTGACACAAAGCTCTATTTTAAACATGAGAGAAGGCCTTGTATCTAAAGACAGAGTGCAATCCATCCTGAGCATGCTGACAACAACGTCAACATCTTACTTGCTTCTCGCCTCTCTGGATGTTGCCAGAAAACGCCTTGCAACAGAAGGCCATCAGCTTGCTGAGGAGACACTGAAGCTTGCCAACCAGACGAGAGATCGCCTCAATCAGATTGAAGGCATTTATTGTGTCGGTTCTGAGATGCTTGGTTCGAAAGCAGCTTACAGCTATGACCCGACAAAATTGATTATCTCTGTCAAAAATCTTGGGCTTACAGGTCATGACGTTGAAAAATGGCTTCGTGAATCCTTTAATATTGAAGTTGAGCTTTCTGATCTGTACAATATTTTGTGTATTTTCACCCCTGGTGACAGCCAAAATGATGCAGACCGGCTTGTAGAGGCTTTAACGGAGATCGCACATCAAATGTCAGAACAAGATGTAACACATCAGCAAACTGAGGTTTTGCTTCCGGAAATTCCTTTATTGGCAATGACACCGCGTGATGCTTTCTATGCAAATACGGAAGTCATCCCATTAAAAGAAGCATCCGGACGGATTATCGCTGAATTTGTCATGGTATATCCGCCTGGTATTCCAATCTTCATTCCAGGTGAGATTATTACAGAAGAAAACATCAGCTACATTTTCAAGAACCTCGACGCAGGTCTCCCTGTTCAAGGGCCTGAGGACTCGACGCTAAACATGATCCGGGTCATTAAAGAGCAAAAAGCGATTCAATAAATAAAAAGCATGCGGCTTGAGCCGCATGCTTTTTTTACTCTTCATCAACAGGACATTGACATTGTCCGCAGCATGTTCCGTATAATGTTGTCACTTTCTCATCTTCAAAGTAATGAATGGCTTCGTTGCAATCTTGGCAAACAATCGTACCCATCTCTCATTCCCCATTTCTTTGAAATTTGAAAACGCTTAATTTCTTTTGTTGCTATTATATTAATATGTCACATTTAAAATGTCAACAACAAATTGTATAACACATTTATTTCTATACCCTTATATATAGCATATTTTTTCGTCTTCCATCACACTATATCTTCTTCATTCAACAGCTTTAATCGATACATATGCCAAAACACATTTATAATTTCATGTTTTCTTGAACGTTTATTGAAGAACTACAGCGATAAATCCTATATACCCCCAGATCGCTATTTTAAACGATTGATATGATATGTAATGTCACTTTAAAAACGGTTTCAATTATATAACAATTAGGTAACAAGAAGCAGTTTAAGCCGCCTCTCATGATAAACTAAAACTAGTTTACTATTGTTTATACAGAGGAGAAGATAGATGCGATATCGCGCGGTATTCCCCATACTGATAATAGTATTTGCTTTATCGGGCTGTACGCTTTCCACCATCAATCCGATGAAAAAAAGCCGGATTGACAACATTCATCATACACAAATCCTGTTTTTTTCTGATGAAAACCAAATTGACCAGGAAGCGCCATATTATGATGCACTGCTTGATTTAGAAAAAGATTATCCTGAGCAAATAGATAAAATGAAGGTCTATGATAACAAAGAGGGCTGGGAAGATGAGATTGAAACCGTCCCTACCCTTATGGTTGTGGATCAGCGCCATGTCGTGGTGAAAATCGAGGGATGTGTGAAAAAGAAAGAAGACATCATTAAACCATTACAGCATGTGCTGTCAAAATAAAAAAACAGCCCCGCTTTGAGCGAGGGCTGTTTTTGATATGAGCATTATTTTACGATGTGAATCGGACTTCCGATTGCTACTTCAGCTGCTTCCATTGTGATTTCGCCCAATGTTGGGTGAGCGTGAATTGTCATCGCGATATCTTCAGCAGTCATGCCGCCTTCGATCGCTAAGCTTAATTCAGAAATCATGTCAGAAGCACTTGCGCCGGCGATTTGCGCACCGATCACAAGACCGTCCTCTTTACGAGTGATCAGCTTCATGAAGCCGTCTGTTTCGTTAAGAGAAAGCGCACGGCCGTTTGCTGCAAATGGGAATTTAGCAGCAACGATATCAAGACCTTCTTCTTTCGCCTGCGCTTCAGTGTAACCAACTGATGCAAGTTCAGGCTCAGAGAAGACAACCGCAGGAATACCAAGGTAATCGATTTCTGCAGGCTCTCCAGCGATAGCTTCTGCTGCGATTTTACCTTCGTAAGATGCTTTGTGAGCAAGCGGCGGTCCTTCGATGATATCACCGATTGCATAAATGTTAGGTACGTTTGTGCGGCACTGTTTGTCAGTTTTCACGACACCGCGGTCCGTCATTTCAATACCGACTTGCTCAAGACCAAGCTCGTCAGTGTTTGGACGGCGTCCTACTGTAATCAGTACGTAATCAGCATCAACAGTTTTTTCTTCGCCTTTTACTTCAAAAGTAACTGTTACGCCGTCTGGTCTTTCTTCAACGCCTTTAGCCATCGCATTTGTATGGATTTCAACGTTGCCTTTTTTCTTCAGTCTGCGTGTAACGAGAGAGCTCATTTGTTTTTCGAAGCCAGGAAGAATTTCATCTCCGCCTTCAAGAATAACAAGCTCAGTTCCGAAGTTAGCATACGCAGTTCCAAGCTCAGTTCCGATGTAGCCGCCGCCGATAACAACGAGCTTCTTAGGAATTTCTTTAAGAGCCAAAGCGCCTGTTGAATTTAGGACACGCTCAGTATATTTGAAGTTTGGCAATTCGATAGGACGAGAACCAGTTGCAATGATTGCGTTTTTGAACGTGTATGTTTGAGCAGAGTTCTCATCCATAACACGAACTGAATTGCTGTCTACAAAGTAAGCTTCACCTTTTACAACATCTACTTTGTTGCCTTTAAGAAGACCTGCTACACCGCCAGTAAGCTTGTTTACAACAGAAGCTTTCCATTCTTGAACTTTTGTGAAATCAACTGATACGTTTTCAGCAGTGATTCCCATGTCGTCAGAATGCTTTGCATTCTCATAACGGTGGCCTGCATTGATCAGCGCTTTTGAAGGGATACATCCAACGTTCAGACAAACGCCTCCAAGAGTTGCTTTTTCAACGACTGTTACTTTTTGTCCAAGCTGTGCAGCGCGGATGGCAGCTACATAGCCGCCAGGTCCCGCACCAATTACAAGAGTATCTGTTTCAATAGGGAAATCTCCTACTACCATAACATTACGCCTCCATTAAAATTAATTGTGGATCGTTCAGTAAACGCTTGATGTGATTTAATGCATTTTGCGCAGTTGCTCCGTCGATCATACGGTGGTCGAAGCTGAGAGAAAGAGCTAAGACTGGAGCTGCTACGATTTCGCCATCACGAACAATCGCTTTTTCTGCAATGCGTCCGATACCAAGAATCGCAACTTCTGGATGGTTGATAACCGGAGTGAACCATTGTCCGCCGGCAGAACCGATGTTTGTAATTGTGCAAGATGCGCCTTTCATTTCAGCTGGAGCAAGCTTGCCTTCACGAGCTTTTGTTGCAAGGCCATTGATCTCATCAGAAATTTCAAAGACAGATTTACGATCTGCATTTTTCACAACCGGTACAAGCAAACCTTTTTCAGTGTCTGCAGCGATACCGATGTTGAAGTAATGTTTTTGGATTACTTCATCTGTTTTATCGTCAATTGACGTGTTTAAAACAGGGAATTTTTTCAGTGCAGATGTAAGAGATTTTACAACGTAAGGCAAGTAAGTCAGCTTGATTCCTTGATCAGCAGCAACCTGTTTGAACTGTTTACGATGTGCAACAAGGTTTGTTACGTCCACTTCGTCCATTAACGTTACGTGAGGAGCAGTGTGTTTAGAGTTAACCATCGCTTTCGCAATTGCTTTACGGATACCGCTCATTTTTTCGCGTGTTTCTGGGAATTCGCCCTCTGGAGCTGGTGCAGCAGCCGGTTTAGCAGCTGTTTCTTGTGGTGCAGCTGTTTCTTGCGGCGCAGCTTCTTGCGCTCCTCCGTTTACAAAGCTGTCGATATCTTCTTTTACAACACGTCCATTGTTGCCTGAACCAGTTACTTTACGGATGTCTACGCCTTTTTCACGAGCATATTTACGTACAGAAGGCATAGCGATCACGCGTTTGTTCGGGTCAACTTCAGCTTGATCCTGCTGTCCTGCGCCAGTTGCTTTTGCAGGTTCTTTCGGACGCTCTTCTTTAGAGATATCTTGTCCCGCTTCGGCAGTTGATTGAACTTGTGCCTCAGTTTTTGCCTCCCCTGAATCATGGCTTCCTTTAAATTGAAGATCTTCGTACCCAGGTGCATCAAACGTAATAATCGTTTGTCCAACAGTTGCAACCGTTCCCTCTTCAACTTTTAATTCTAATACTTTTCCTTTAACAGGTGAAGGAATTTCTACTACTGCTTTATCATTTTGGACTTCCGCCAGTACATCATCTTCGTCTACCTCATCGTTAGGCTTGACAAACCATTTTACGATTTCGCCTTCGTGGATACCTTCCCCGATATCTGGAAGTTTAAATTCAAATGCCACAGTTTTCGACCTCCTAGTTTGATTAAGCAATTTTAAAGTTTACATCGTAAGCATTGAAAACAGATATATAATGGAGGGAAAACGTCCATCTTCCCTCTGAATTATGCAATTTGATTAAAATTCAAGTACTTTTCTTGCTGTTTCAAGAACGTCTTTATAGTTTGGAAGCCATACGCTCTCTGCTTGGGAGAAAGGAAATACTGTATCAGGCGCAGCCACTCGAAGTACAGGTGCTTCCAAGCTCAAGATCGCACGGTCATTAATTTCTGCTACCACATTAGCAGCAACACCGGCCTGTTTTTGCGCCTCTTGAACTACAATCGCGCGGCCTGTTTTTTCTACAGATGCGATGATTGTATCGATATCAAGTGGACTGACAGTACGAAGATCAATTACCTCAGCAGAAACGCCGTCTTTCTCAAGCTCCTCAGCAGCTTTTAATGATTCATGAACCATTGCGCCGTAAGTGATGATTGAAAGGTCAGTACCTTCACGTTTCACGTCAGCTTTGCCAAGCTCAATTGTGTATTCTTCTTCAGGAACTTCCTGACGGAAAGAACGGTAAAGCTTCATGTGCTCTAAGAAAACAACAGGATCATTGTCTCTGATTGCAGAAATTAAAAGTCCTTTGGCATCGTAAGGAGTTGACGGAATGACAACTTTGATACCAGGCTGCTGTGCAATAAGACCTTCTAAGCTATCAGCATGAAGCTCAGGAGTATGAACACCGCCGCCGAACGGAGAACGAATTGTTACAGGTGAAGTCCAGCGTCCGCCAGAACGGTAACGAAGACGGGCCATTTGTCCAGAAATAGAATCCATTACCTCATAAACGAATCCAAAGAATTGGATTTCCATAACAGGACGGTAATCCTGCAAACCTAAGCCGAGAGCAAGCCCGCCAATTCCAGACTCTGCAAGCGGCGTATCAAATACGCGATCCTCACCGAATTCTTTTTGAAGGCCTTCAGTTGCCCGGAAAACGCCCCCTGCAACGCCTACATCCTCTCCAAAAAGCAGAACGTTTTCATTGTTCTTCAGTTCTGTGCGTAACGCATCAGTGATCGCTTGAATCATTGTCATTTGCGCCATGGCTTATTTCGACTCCTTTTCTTTGTAAATTTCAAATTGTTCTTTTAAGTTAAATGTCGGCTCTTCGAACATATTCTCAATTAACTCTGTTACTTTTGGTTTTGGTTCGCTGTCAGCTTTTTTGATGGCCTGTTTGATTTCTTCTTTAGCCTGTTCGATGACTTTATTCTCTTCTTCTTCAGACCATAGCCCTTTATTCTCTAGGAACTTGCGGAAGCGTACGAGCGGGTCTTTAAGTTCCCATTCGTTTTCTATTTCTTTTGTACGGTACTTAGTCGGATCGTCTCCAGACATTGTATGTGGTCCGTAACGGAATGTAAGAGTTTCAATCAAGGTCGGACCTTCACCGTTAATTGCACGTTGGCGTGCTTCTGCTGTTGCAGCGTAAACAGCCAGGGCATCCATTCCATCAACTTGAACACCTGTAATACCGGCTGCAACTGCTTTTTGGGCAATTGTCTGTGCTGATGATTGCTTTTCTACAGGCGTTGAAATCGCATATCGGTTGTTTTGCACGACGAAAATCGCTGGCGCTTTAAATGCTCCGGCAAAGTTCATCCCTTCATAAAAGTCACCTTGTGAAGCTCCGCCGTCTCCTGTATAAGTGATCGCTACCGATTTTTTACCTCGCTTTTTAAGTCCTAAAGCTACACCTGCTGTTTGAATGATTTGTGCGCCGATGATAATTTGAGGTGATAACGCATTTACTCCCTCAGGCATTTGGTTGCCTTTAAAATGACCTCTTGAGAATAGGAACGCTTGGTATAAAGGAAGTCCGTGCCAAATCAGCTGAGGGACATCACGATAACCAGGAAGAATAAAGTCATCCTGCTCAAGGGCAAAGTGTGATGCAATTTGAGAAGCCTCTTGACCTGCTGTAGGCGCGTAGAAACCTAAACGTCCTTGACGTGATAGAGAAATCGAACGCTGGTCTAAAATGCGGATGTATACCATTCTTCTCATTAATTCTTTTAGTTGATCGTCTGAAAGATCGGGCATTGCCTCTTTATTTACGACTTCTCCTTCAGCATTTAAAATTCGAAACGTTTCAAACTGCTTATTAATAGCGTCAAATTGTTTTTTGCTATCAACAATTGAAGTTTTTGTCTTTGCAGCCATCTTTTAAACCACCTCTTCTTTTGTTTAAACGGGGTTTGATACCGTTCATAATCCGTATTAAAAACAGTCTTATCATGCTCTGCAATTCTAAAATTAATCATTCAGAAAATCACAAAAAATAAGCAAAGATAATGACGTTTAAACTGTACTAATAAAAATAACTTTTTTATTAGTACAATAATCAACAAACATAGTTTACAGCAATTCCACAGAGCCGTCAATTATTTATAAACTAAAATTGAAACCGCTTTGAAAATAGGGAGAGCACGAAAAAAACTGTACTATAAAAGATGCGAAACTGTATTATAAAAACGGAATGTTGTAATACAGTTAAAAAAGTGAAAAAAATAAAATAAGTTTTTTAATGAGCTGTTACGAACCGTAAAGTGTCGGGGAAGTAAACGCAGTGTGAATAAAGAGGAGGTATTTTTGGGTTCCGCCTGCTTGGCAGGCGGAACCCAAAAATACTTTTACTAATTTTAATCTGTTATCCGTTTATTCAATGCCAGCCCACACAATGTTCAGCGGAGTTAAAACAGCATGAGGATTAAACTCTGAAATCGGCGTGAAAAACACATACGTAAACTCTTCTGCCGGATCTGAAAAAAGACCGCACCACCCCATTCCGAGATGCGAAAAGGTTCCTTCACTCATAAAATAATGTTCCCCGGCAGGCCATAGATTGATTCCTAAACCAAAATCCCCTTTTTCTCTCGGAGCTCCGAAGAAGTAAAAGGGAAGTCCCTCCTTTATTTGATTTCGCAACATAGACTCGACTGTTTTTTTACCAAGTAGTTTCTTCTCTTCAAACCGGCCTTTATTTCTAAACATTTCTGCCAGCTTCCAAATGTCTTTCAATGTCGAATACAGCCCTGTAGTCGCTTTATTCGGAAAGTAGGGGTGTCGTTCTTCAACCAGCTGCTCACTCTCGTTATTATTGATAATACAAACTTCAGATTTTAAAGCATTAGGGACATAAAAAAATGTTCTATCCATACCAAGCGCTTTAATAATATGCTTTGTCACATACTCTTCGTAAGACATACCGGTTACTTTTGAAATGATTATTCCTAAAATAACAAATCCAGTTCTGGAATAATTCCAGGCCTCATCAACTTTGTACTCTAGAGGCGTATTGACCAGATAAGCGACCCATTCATCCTCATTTGTTAAGTCAATGCCATTTGCCTTTTGAAGATCCAGATCAAAAGCCAATCCTGCCGTATGAGTAAGCAGATGAAGTATTTTAATTTCGTTAAATCCAGGTTTATCAAATGCAGAGAGAAATAGTTTAATAGGCATTTTTAAGTCGAGCAGTCCCTTTTCCACCAGCTGCATAACAGCAATTGCGGTAAAGACTTTTGTTAGAGAACCAATTTCTCTGATTGAATCAAGTTTGAATTTTTTCGTCTCATTCTCTTTACCCAGAAACTCTCCAAGCGAATCGGCTGCAAAGATTTCTCCGCCCCTTGACATAATGTAACTTGCACATTGTAAGTCTCCATCATCTATCATAGTCTGATAGTGACGGCGAAGCGCGTCAATTTGCTTGGTATCAAAAGCTGGATTACTCAATGTATGTTTCACAGTTGTTTCTCCCCTTATAGAATTATCGTTTTAGACTTTCTAAATAAATATGTTCAATTCTTTATAAAATCAATGACAGTCTTATTAAATTCTCTTGGATGTGTAACATTAGGAAGATGTCCCGCTCCTTCGATTTCCTTTGAAACGGCATTTGTAAGATATTTCTGAAGCAAGTTTGTCTCCTCTATGTCAACAACAGCTTCATTCTCACCTGTAAGTATAAGTGTTCTTGTTTTAATCTCCTTTAAAAAACTTATAGTAGAATAACCTTCTCTATTATGAATCTCCATGAAGTGCTCAATAGATGCATTTAAAAATTGATTGCTATATAACATTTCATATTCATTCAATCTACCGATGTTTGCAAAATCCTCCTTAAGCTTTTCCTCCACACTATGGTCAGGATCTTCTTTATAGGTGGTGTAACCGCCTGATAGAGTCAGTGTTTTCACTTTTTCAGGATATTCATAGGCTATTCTTTGCCCTACCATTCCTCCCCAAGAAGCTGCTGCAATGTGAATTGGCCATGTTACTCCTATATCTTCTAACACCTCAATAAAAGCACTACTTAAACCACTCAATGTAAAATCATCACTTCCTTTACTCAATCCATAACCTGGGGTGTGTATGACGATTACATTAAAATGATTCGCCCACTCCTTTATTTGCTCTTTCCACATATAAGCCGTCGTTGCAAAACCGCAAATAAGTAAAATTGTTTCTCCTTTTCCGCTCATCACTATTTCCATATTACGCACATTTGCAGTGTTTATCAGAAAATGAACTGTCTCCATTTTCCTGTTCTGATAAAATGAGATCAGTTTTTTAGCGGCATCTATATGATGATTTTGCGAAGGAACACCTTTTTTTATTCTGCTCCAAAAGTTTAAATAATCATCAAGATCGCTGTTGTCTGCTGTGCCCAGTAACTGAACGGCAGAGCCTGTTTTTTCGGGAATGTACGATGAAGCATCTATATCTGCTGCTATCGATGAGTCTCTTACAAGCACTACCCCTGAACTGGAAGGTAACGGTTGAAAGTATGTTATTACTTTTTCTTTTTGTCCATATAACACAATCATTTGATGGCCGGTCTGAGCAAGCGACCTTTTTATAGCTTCTATTCCGTAAAAAGTTTCTAGCGGGTGCAGACCGAGATGGGTTTTCATAATTTTCTGTACTTCATTATCTATTGACATACCTCCGTTTTTCCAAAAAGGCCAATTTACAGAGATTGTTTTACCTTGTCTTCCTGCTGTCTTTCTTATACATTCTCTCCATTCTGCAAAATTGTCTAAAAAACTATTGGCATACGCGTAATCTGCTTGCCCCAAGCTTCCTATTTCCGCGGAAATAGAGGAAAATAAAACAAAAAAGTCTAAAGGCATATCGGCGAGTGCCTCGTCCAAATGAATGACTCCGCTTATTTTAGATTGAAGCACCGAATGTACATCATCGTCCGTTTTATTCATAATAAAAGAATCTCTGATTACACCGGCACTATAAAAAACGCCATTAATTTTCGCAAAGTCTGAATAGACTTTTTCGAGTAATTGGGTTACTTGTTTTTTAACTGTCATGTCAGCTTGAATATAGGTGATTTTTATACCGCGGGAACGAATCTTTTCTAATTTTTCTTCCATCTTTGGAGTCAGTTCTGACCGGCCAGCAATAACAACATTGGCGCGAATATCTGAATAAATAAATTTTGAAAATATCCAGCCAATGCCGCTTAATCCGCCAATTACAAGGTAGACCCCGTTTTTTATTAATGTTGCTTCTGTCTTATGCATTGTTACTGACGGGACTTCTCTATATTTTGAGACAAATCTTCTATTGTTTTCATACTTAACGGTTTGATTAAAATCTCCATTTATTTCATCGAGTAATACAGGTGCTATTTGGATGGTTTGATTTGTTGTAAACTCTATTGTTTTGCATTCAATATTCGGCTGCTCTGCTTGCAAAGTTTTAAAAAAGCCTGAGACAGCCGCATAAGACGGATTCGTATATTGATATTTGGTATACATGTACAGAAATTTTAATCTGCTGGTTAATTTTTGACTCAGTAAAGCTTTACTTACATAAAGAACAGAATAAAAACTGTGTGTTAAATCCGGATCTAATCTGTTATCCTGGGTTTCTTTTGACAAAAAGTGAATAATTGTCTCGGGAAATAGTCCTGATAACTTTACATCATTTAATATTCTCATGTAATGCTCAGGATTTTCAGGATGGAATTTGTAATGCCTATCACTTATTTTAAGATACTCGGAATCGGCTTGTGCATAAATAACAGTTTTACTGCCTGCATACTTTTGAATATCATCACTCATAGATCGTTCAAAATCTAAAATTAAGATATTACCTTTAGGAACACCTTCAGATAATAAAGGCGACTCGATCCACTCTTTTTGCATATATATATTTTCCAAATGCCCTGCATCAGGTGCTTCCTTGCTTTGTTTTTTATCTTCTTCTGATTCCGTTTGTGTTACCATCTCATATTTTTCTTCTAAATAACTTGCCAAATCATGAATATTGTTATAATCAAATAATAAAGTCGGGTATAACGAAGCACCAATTTTTTCTTCTATCATTTTAGATATCTGCAATAGCTGTCTTGAATCAAGACCCAATTCATAAAACGACCGATATTGGTTCACTTCATATGCTGAGGTCCTTGTTAAACCACCAATAATAAACGCCAACTCATTGGATAAAGTTTCTTTGAAATCTGTTTTCGTAACAGATGCTGCAGGCGGCATGATTTTGTCACCATATTTCCCACACAGGTATTCAGTTAATTCTCCAATTGTAGAGTAATCAAATAATAATGTTGGATACAGCTTGGTCTGCAAAAGTTGTTCTAATGTTTTAGACAAGTTTAATAACTGTTTAGAGTCTAATCCAAGTTCATAAAATGTGATATCAGTTTTGACAGATTCTTCGGGCTTTTGAATCATGGCCGCTACCTGTTTAATAAGACTCTTGTCGAGAGAATCATCCGCAATTTTAATGTCTCTATCCTCTGCATCTTTTATTCCCTTGTATTCCAGCCTTTGTATTGACTCCTCGTTCCTAACTCTTTTCACACCGAACCGTTCATAATAAAAAGAAAGTTCACCATCCGAGTTGTATACTTGTATATCCGCATATAAAATATCTTTAGAAGACGGCTGCGTGATATTATTTTTATCAATATAAACAAAACAAGTCTCACCCGTTTTATTCAGAGAACGAAAAGTTTCAATATAAATCGGAATAAACGCATCGTTTAATGCATCGGATTCAGCAGACGCAAGCACTCCCAGAAGGCTTAAAGAGCCATCCAGAAAAGCGGGATGCAAATAAAAATCATCAATATACTCTTTTGCAAGTCCGCTTAAACTGACCTCTCCCAGAATATAATCTTTCCCTTCATACACTGTCCCTTCTAGTTTCATAAACTCTTTATGGATTAAGCCGCCTTTCCGCAAATTACTATAAGCGGTTTCAGCATCTGTTGTTCGGAGTGCCCCTTTCTTTAAATCCTCAGGCCGGATTTTTTTTTCGCTTCCCTGTTGCCCTCCGCTGGTGATTTCCGCCTGCAAATTGACTGACACTTCATGATCTGCAACATTTCTATCGATCCATTTTCTGCTAACAGTTTCAACTAGCCATCCATTCTTTTGTTCCGTAAACTGAAAGGTAACTTTTTTATCAAATTGGGCAGAAGTTGCAACCGGTTCCTGAAATAATACATGTTTGATTTCAAAGCTTCTAGTGTTAATCCCTTTTGCAGATAAAAATCTTGTAATTAAATCTAAATATGTAACGCCGGGAACGGTGTGCACTTGATGAAGGACATGGTCTGTGACTATATAATCGTCATTTTTGACTAACACGCTGAACCTCATGTAATTCGACAACCTTTCTTCTTTTGCAATTTAAAGAAACAGAGTGAGTGTCACTCTGTTTCATCAATAATCTCAAGAAACTGCTTTTTATAATGTGTCTTTTGTTTATGCGAATAAGCTTTAGGCCAAAACTCTCTTTTATTGAATACGGCCGGTGTCAGCGGTTTTCGAACAATATTGTGCAATTCATCATACCCACTGACCAAAATGTGGGCGTTTGTTCCGCCAAAACCGAAAGCACTGATGCCTGCTCTCCTTTTTTCTTCTTTCCATTCTTTCAGCCTTGTATTTGGATAAAAAGGCGACTGCCCGAATTCAAAGCGAGGGTTTGGCGTTTCGCAATTCAATGTAGGCGGGATTTTTTTATGCCATAGTGACAAAATCACTTTAATAAAACTAGCCGCTCCGGCTGCGCTTAATAAGTGTCCCACATTTGTTTTCACACTGCCGACTCCGCAATATTGAGTTCGCCTTGTATTTTTTTGAAATACTTTTGTTAACGCCTGAAGTTCAATCGGGTCTCCAATCATAGTACCGGTTCCATGTGTCTCAATGTAGCTGACTGAGTCAGGCTCTATTTTTGCTTTTTCAAAGGCATCCTGAATCACTTGCTCCTGCAGTTTTGGGTTAGGAGTTGTAATGCCCATCGTTGCACCGTCATTATTAATAGCGGATGCATCAATTATACCGTATATCTGATCACCGTCAGATTTCGCTTTTTCCAGCGACTTTAATAATACAGCTCCAAAACCCTCACCTGGTACAAAACCGTTTGCCCTTTCGTCAAAGGTAAAACACTGACCGTCCGGAGAAAGGGCCCCGCCTTCGCTTAGCATCAAGTAAGGAACTTCATCCAGCAGCAGGTCTGCCCCGCCTGCAATTGCCATCTCTGAATCACCTTCTTTTAAACTTTGGCAAGCCAAATGAATACTCACTAACGAAGAAGAGCAAGCTGTATCCGATACGATGCTTGGGCCGTGAAAATTAAAGAAATGCGATACATGTGCGGCAATAAAGTTCTGGCTGAGACCAACTATATTATGAGTGTTTTCTTCTCGTAATTTATGGCCGTACCCCCCCATTCTTGAACCGACAAACACACCGATTTTCTTTCCGGATAATTCTGTTTCTTCATAACCCGCATCCCTGACAGCTTGTACACTAGTTTCTAAAAAGTGTCTGATTAATGGGTCAGTTTGGACGGCTGTTTCCTCATGCATCCGGAAAAAAACTGGATCAAAACTTCCAATCCCATCAATAAAGCCTCCCCATTTACTAATGCTTTTTCCCTTTGTCTTTACAGGGGAATAGTATTTTTCAATGCTCCAGCGGGATTCTGGAACTTCCTTTATATGCTTTCTTCCTTTTTTTAAGTTACGCCAAAACTCTTCTTTATTCGCTGCGCCTGGAAATTTGCATCCGATTCCAATAACGGCTATTTTCGCAGATGACGTTTGCAGTTTTTCATGTTTTTCCATGTGTTTTCTTGATTCGGGTACTTTTTCAAAGACATTATGAACAGAAAAAGAGTCAAGTTGTGCCGTTTGTTCCTTCAATTGAAACCCTGTTCCCTTTACATATTCTGCAAGTTTATGAATAGTGTTGTGTTCGAAAAGTATAGTAGGATCTAAGTTCTTCTGAATAATAGCTTCTATACGATGGATAATACTTACAAGAAGTATAGAATCTACGCCATATTCTTGAAAGGCAACAAACGGGTCTAGCTTTTCAACCGGGATGCTTAATTCTTCGGCAAAAATGCCTGACAGCTCTCCAACAAGAGCATCAGTACGGTTGTTAGAAATATCTGAAATCTCTGCTTTGCTGCTTGAAACCGCACTCAGATCACTCTTATAAACTTTCAGAAGCGTGTCTGCCTTAAAGACTGCACTATTTTTCACAATAGGCATCATAGCAGCTGTTTTTTTGCTTAGTGCATTGCGCAAAGTTGCCATTCCTTCTTGCGTCGATAGTGAACCCAATCCTAAATCATTATATGAAGGACTCGTTACCCTTCCCATCCCCACCTCTTTCCAGCTTGGCCAATTGATAGATGTAAAATAGGATTTTCCCATTTGAAAATGATAAGCCGCAAAATAGTCCATATACGCATTGGCTGATGCATAATCAGACATCCCTTTAGATAGTTGCGGGACTTGAGCTGCAATTGATGAAAATAGAATAAAGAAATCCAACGGATCATCTTCAAAAATCTGATGCAGATTTTGCAGACCGACGATCTTTGGTCCGTAAACTGTTTTGAAATCTTCAATGCCTTTATGAATAAATGCTGGATTTCCGTTGCTGTGCTGGCCGGCACAATGAATCACTCCGCATATATCTCCAAGGTCTTTTCTGGCTTCAAGAAAAAACGAACGCAGTTTCTCTTTATCTGTAAGAGAGCCGCTGTAATACCGATAGCTAATGCCTCTCTCTTCAAGATTCATAAATAGTTTAATATTGTCGATGATCTTCTGATCTATACTTGCATCCTCCAACAAACCCGCCCATTCACTTCGCAAAGGTAATGGGCGCGTGCCCGTAAGCACTAGTTTTGTTACTCCCCGTTTTACCAGTTCATCTATTATTTCCCTGCCAATGCCACCTGTTCCGCCAGTTATTACTATGGTTTTATCTAAACGAAATGAAAAAGACTCACTCGGTTGAACCCTATCTTCTTCAAAAAACGGAATATACCTGATACCGTGGCGATAGCATACTTCAACCTCTCCAGCATGATTTTCTTGTTCATTTTCTATCATTTGCTTCAGCTCATACGGATTCTGCACACTGTCTGTATCAATTGTTTTACCATTAACATAAGTGTATTCTGAAGAAACAGCTTTTAAAAGACCGGCTAATTCTGCTCCTCTCATTTTCGGCTTCTCTGTTTTAAAAATTTGAAGGCCATTTGTCAATTGAAGAACCGATAACGGAGATTCCTTTTTGCTCCGTTTAATAAGCTCTTGAATAATAACAATTTTCCCATACGGTATAAGATTTTGACTATCGTTGAGATTGCTGATGTCAGAAAAATCGAATAGGTTCTCGATCTGCTGCTTCCGGCTCATCAAAATTTCATTGACAGCGGTGTATGCTTGTTTTTCATCTAAAAAAGAACATTCATACAAATAATCTGATTGTCTTATAAAAGAAGAATTATGTCTTATAATAATAAGATTTTTCTCCTCTATCTCTGAGCATACAGAACGAGCAATTAATTCGGTATCATGATGCACCAATGCTATTGTTAGCCCCAAAACCGGTTTTTCTGAGTTTTTTGCAATATTAAACTCTCTCCATTTTTTTTGCAAATGGATTTTCGGAGCTGAAGCTTTCACCTCTGAGTTCTTCTCAATTAGACCAGGAACCCAATAGGATTCTTTTGCAAACGGATATGTAGGGATGGAAATACGTTTGCCTGTTTGCTGCGAATACTTTTGGACTATTTTCCAGTCGATATCCGCGCCCCATGCCCACAATTGAGCGAGCTTTTCCATTTCACCGTACTCAATCACACTTTTTACAAACTGCTCACCTGCTTTACCTTCTATCAATGCCTTCATTTGTTCAACTTGCTGTAGAGCATGCTGATTTAAATATACGCCAGGAATACGTTGAACTTCTAGACAAACATCGTTTAATTTATCCTGTATCTCTTTCAGTGTTGAACCGACAATTGCTAATCTGGATTCCATGGCTTCCCTGCCGACTTGTGTTGTGTAAGCCAGATCTCGTAAAACTATTTCGTCCGTTTGTTCTTCTCCATAGCCTTCCTTCGGAAAGAGTCTGCTAACCTGCCCAGTATACTCTTTCAATAAGTATTCCGTTATAGATTGTATTGAACGAAAATCTGTTAAATGATGCATGGAAAGCTCTATTTGAAACGTTTCGTTAATAAAACCTGTGATACTGCTTAACTCTACAGGCCCAAATCCAAATTCTGCCATATTCTCTATCGGATCAATTTCTTTCGGATTGACATGAATCAATTTTGAAACAAATGGTTTCAGTATTTCATTCACTTTTTCAACCATATCCGGCTGTCCGCTTTGCTTTGTGGGTTTTAGAGAGTTTTTGATATACTCTTTCATTTTATCTACATACTCGAGAAGCCTTTCGTTATTTTTTGCCGATAACAGAACGACGTGCGGCTCTTTTTCAAATTGTTCTGCCGATTTGTTGGCTTCTTCATATTCTTCAAGAATCACATGAACGTTTGTTCCTCCCGCCCCAAATGAACTGATCCCCGCTCTTCTCGGAACCGAAACCTCTTTTCCGCTTTCTTTCAGATTTGGTTTCTCCCAATCTTGCAGTGACCGTTGTACATAAAAAGGCGATGCTCCAAAATCGATATTCGGATTTAATGTCTCTGCATGAATAGAGGGGAAAAGCTTTTTAAGCTTCATTTGTATTAGAACCTTTGTCAGACCTGCAATACCTGCAGCAGCCTCAAGATGTCCGATATTCGATTTAACAGAACCGATCGAACAATATTGAGTCTGGTCCGTATATTGGCGGAACGCTTTCGTCAATCCGGTTATTTCAATTGGATCTCCAAGAGAAGTACCTGTTCCGTGTGCTTCAATATAGCTGATCGTTCGAGGATCAATATCAGCTTTTTTCAGTGCCGCTCCTATCAGTTCAGATTGAGCATTAGGATTAGGAACAGTAAATCCGTTTGTTTTGCCTCCATGGTTTACTGCCGTTGCTTTTATCACCGCATAAATATGATCTCCGTCATTTATTGCATCTGCGACCGGCTTTAATAGAACAGAGCCTACTCCTTCGCCCGGTACATAACCGTCGCCGCCTGCACCAAATGTACGGCACCGCCCATCACTCGCAAAAAAGCGACTTTGTTTCAATAAAGTATACTTATTTGGATGAAGCGTAAGATTGACACCGCCTGCAACAGCAATGCTGCTTTCTCCCCGCAAAATACTTTCACAGGCTAAATGAATAGCATTGAGAGAGGATGAACACATTGTATCAACCGCCATACTAGGTCCCGTAAAATTGAAATAGTACGAGACTCTGTTTGCAATTGCAGAAAAAGGAGAACCCACGGCTAATTCATTTCCATTCATAGATTCTTCAACGCCGAAAAATTGATAACTCCCGTATGTGACTCCTGCAAATACCCCGACTTTTTTCTGAGCCAAATCTGACTTTGTATACCCCGCATCCTCTATAGTGTTCCATACTGTTTCTAAGAAAAGCCGTTCCTGGGGATCAAGATAAGCTGCTTCTTTCGGTGATATCCGAAAAAACAAAGGATCAAATCGATCTACATTTTTAAGAAATCCCCCCCAGTTATAACAGCTCCCTTCCAACATTTCCTTTCGATCATCGGGAATTTTACTAATGCAATCCCGTCCATTCAGCAGCACATTTTGAAAATCCCTAATACTTTCTGCGCCAGGATATCTGCCGCTTACTCCAATAATGGCAATATCAGCAGAAATTGAGCGCCTCGGAACTTTCTTTTGTACGTTCTCTTTTATAGAGTTTGGAGCATCGGTTTTTACTGATGTTATTCTTTTCTGACGCAATTCATGTTGGGGTTTTGCAGCAATAGGATTCAACAGTTTCAGCATACGCTCACTATGATGGTTCAGAAAATAATCCGCCAATTCAGTAATCGAGTGATATTCGAAAAATAAGGTTTTTGATAGTTTGCCGATATTTTGCTCTAACTTTTTGGTTAGACGCATAATCATAATTGAATCAATACCGTATTTCTCAAGATATTGTTTTTCATCAATGAATGAAGCCGATAATTTTAATTCTTCAGACAGCAGTTTTTTCAAATAATGAATAATTTCTTGTTTTAATTCATCGTTGCGTTCATTTTTTTCATCTCGCTGTTCAAGAAGGCTATTGATTGTATCAGCACGGTTCAACGCGTTTTCAATTTTTTCTTTTTGACCTTTTACTGCAATCAGCTGCTCAGATGTCTGGCACAAGCTATCTTCTAAGGCGCGCAGCCCAGTACTTTCATCTAAAGGTTCAAGGCCGAGTTCCCTTCTCATTAATTGTATTCCTTCATAGTCAATATTCATCCCGCCGGCTGCCCACAGCGGCCAATTGACGGAAACTGTTTTTTGGGCGTATCCTTTTGCAGAAATAACTGCTGCATACTGATCTAGAAAAGCATTGGCAAAGGCATAATCACCTTGGCCGATTGAACCGAAAATAGATGATGTTGAAGAAAACAATACAAACAAATCAAGATTTAATTTTTTTATTTCATTCGCCAGCCATACCGTTCCGTAAACTTTCGCTGCTGTTACCTGATCGATTTCTTCTTTTGTTTTTCTTAAAATAAACGAATCGCGGAGCACTCCGGCAATGTGAAAAACACCGTTTAAATGACCAAATTGATCTTTTACAAAAGTAAATACCCGCTCTGTCTCATCTTTTTTTGAAATATCTGATTGTATATAATCGATGTGAGAACCTGAGCTTCTCAAATCATTAATCTTCCGAGACTGCTCAGCAGTTAAAGAAGAACGTCCGGTCAAAATGAGGTTAGCCTTCCATTTTTCCGTCAAATATTTCGCAATAATATAGCCGAGCCCGCCTAATCCGCCTGTAATCAGATAACATCCCTTACGTTTAAGCGGCTGAGATAACCCGTCAATGTTTGCGCTTTTATAACGTTTCGTGAATCGGCTACCATTTTCGTAGCGCACTTCGAATTGCAAAGTTTGATCGCCTTCACATTCTTTTCGGTAAATATCCGCAATCTCTGAATAATTGTCGACACCCATATCCTGTGCATGATTGACATTGATGATCTGATAGTGAAAATTTGGATACTCCTGATGAACCGTTTTAACAAAGGCGCCTAAAGCGTGATGTAATGGCAGTTGAGCCTTATGTTCAGTTTGAAATATATGTTTCAGCTTTACAGTATTCTTGCATTTCATCTCAATCAATGCCTGTGTAATGTATAGAAGAGAAAATATACCGCTTTCCAGTTGTTTTTCTATTCCTTCTTGGCTTATATTATCCTGACTGTCAGACCATAAATGAAGGATGTTCTCAGGCAGCATGAATTGATCTTGGATATACTTAAAAAGTTTTATATAGTCTGCTTTTTTCGCTGGATTAATAGTAAGCACATTGCGATTGTTGATAGAAAATTTTTCTCCTCGACAAACAAACAAAAGGTTGCAATCCACTAATGAATCGCTTAGTTCTTTTATTTGCCAGTCATTTTCAGCAAAAATAAGAACTAAGCCAGGCAAGTCTGCATTTTTCGTATTCGGAATATTTGATTCTATCCATTCAGTCTTATAATATAAAGGCGGATTATCAGTTGCTAGTTCGCCATTGTCTTGAATTGATTTTACATGGGCATATCCTTCGTCAGCCGTTATATTTCCTGTTTCGATCAGCTCAAGAATTTCACTGATTTGTTCACGTTTTCCCCTCATGATTCTTCCCCCATTAGTTGCTTCAATACAGCCGTTTGATCAATGTCATTTGCCTCCAATTTGCGAAGCAAACAAATTAATTCATCATCGGATTGATCAGCTTTTTCAGAATAGCTATTGCTAAACACTAGCCCTCTGCATTCAGCCAGGATGCTGCCATTTGTGTCTGCAAATGTAATATGGCACGTCAAATCAATATTGTTAGATTGTTTTTCAATTTGAGTATAAATATAAAAATCTTGAGTAAAAGCTTGATAGATGGTCACTTCATTCATTCCAATCAGTTCAGCAGGGGTCCCGCCGTTTACAAATAGCCCGGATGTCTGAATCGCAGACTCAAATGCAAATGGAAGAAAAGTGAAATCTCCACTGTTTTCATAAAAGTGATCCGGAATGAAAAATAATGACAGCATTTCACTGTTGTTTTTTACTGTTTCAGACGCATAAGGTATTGCGAAACCATGTTCAAGCATATCCGATTTTACTTTCGAGATATCTAATAAAAAAGGGAGTAAATCGTTTTCTTTTGGCTCGACAATGTGCGCCTTTCCGTGAACAAGCCTTATTTTGTTCTCACTTGAGATTTTTGCGTATATTTCGAATTGCGCAAAACCTTCTTGAGGCGTTAACTCTATGATTAGCTCTTGTATGTCAGCGGGGTCGCACCTGCCTTGATTCCAAGATATTTCAGTTATTTTATTGACGCTATGCCCAAATGCCTCGGACGCATTTGCTGCAGCCATTTCGATTAAAGACACAACAGAGAAAAAGGACTTTCCGTATTCTGTAAGACTCATTACAAATGGATTGTCCCTGTCGATTGTTTTCGTAAAACTGTACTGATTAAAAGTAGACGTATTAACTCCTAAGAAAGGGTGCCTTGGTTTAAGCTCCCTATTTAAAACATATTCTCTCGTCTGTTCTTTGATCCAGTACCGCTTCTTAATCAACGGCTGCCCCGGGATAGAGACTCGAAAAGAATACCGGTTTTCCTCAAAAGCCTCCCAATCTATTGGCTCACCTTTTACCCATCTCCGTGCAACTTCTTCATAATCTTTATGAATGCGGGGAGCTTCAGCTTTAACCTCACATTTTAAAATATTACCTGTATAGCTTGATTCACTGGTTTCCCCTCTGGTATAGCCTAAAAGTTCTTCGGCGATCGACAAGCTTGAATCTGCTACTATTGCAAGCCTTTCCTCCATATGCTCACGTCCCGTTTGCAGGGTATAGGCAATATCTTGAAGTTTCACACGATCATTCTCGTTTTGCATTTCATTTTCAGATAAAAAGCGGGCCATAACCTCCGCATACTTTTTCAAACGGTTTTTATTTTGTGCAGACAAAATAAAAATAACTCTGCTGCTTTGAGGTTGATTAGTATTCAAGGATTCATATGCTTCCAGAATGAGGTGTGCATTGGCCCCCCCTGCCCCAAAGGCACTTACACCTGCTCTCAGTGGATAAACGGTTTCACTGATTTCAGGACTTTTCCATTCAGCTGCGTTCTGCTGCACCTGAAAAGGAACTTGATCAAAATCTATATATGGATTGACAGTATCGGAATGTAACGAAGGAACAAGCAGCTTATGCTTCATCTGAAGAAGCACTTTCGTTACTGCAGCTATACCGGCTGCCGATTCTAAATGACCGATGTTTGATTTAACAGATCCAATGGCGCAAGGATGGTCCAATTGATAAGAGTCTCGAAGGCCTTGAATTTCAATAGGATCGCCTAATGATGTACCTGTGCCATGCGCTTCAATATAACTGATGGAATTTGGATCAATATCAGCTTTACGAAGCGCTTCTGAAATGACTGTTGTCTGCGCATCTGGATTCGGAATAGAATATCCGCTTGTTTTTCCGCCATGGTTAACAGAGCTGCCCTTAATCACACCATATATTTGATCTTGATCTTCAATGGCTTTTTTCAACGGTTTTAACAAAACAGCTCCTATTCCTTCGCCCGGCACATAACCATTCCCATCCTTCCCGAAGCTTCTGCATCTGCCATCACTCGATAAAAACTGTCCCATACTGAGAAATTTATATTTATTAGGGTGTAATGACAGATTCACTCCTCCGGCTAACGCCATATCGCTCTCTCCGCAATGTATGCTTTGGCATGCATAATGAATAGAAGTCAAAGAGGAAGAGCACATCGTATCAAGAGCTAAACTAGGACCTTTTAAATTAAAGTAATAAGAAACCCGATTAGCAATTGAAGAGTAGACAGAAGCAGGTGTGAAAGACAGTCCGTTTTCTTCTCCTTCAAATAATTGATACTGCCCCCACATTGCACCTACAAATACACCGACTTTCATTTTTTCCAGCTTGTTTTTTTGGTATCCTGAATCTTCAAAACATTCTTTAGCTGATTCTAAAAAGAGCCTTTCTTGCGGGTCCATTAGTTCTGCTTCACGAGGTGATATATTAAAGAAGAGCGGATCAAATTGATCAGTTCCGTTGACGAAGCCGCCCCACTTGCTGTATGACTTGCCTATCACGTCTCTTTCTTCGCTGAAGAATCCATTCAGCTCCCAACGATCAGATGGAACTTCAGTGATACAATCTTTCCCCTCTTTTAAATTCTCCCAAAATTGATTAAGATTATCAGCCATTGGATACTTTCCGCTTAAGCCGATAATGGCTATATCTTGGTCTCTCACAACCGCAGGTTCAACTTTTTGTGTATCACCTGCTTTATCCTTTACAAATTTCTCATGAAGGGCCGCCTTCAATTTTTCTTTGTCACCTTCAAATACAATTAGCTGAGGCAGACGCAGATAAATAGAGTCATAAAAGGCTTTAATCCCGCTGTTTTTCCTAAGGGGAATCATACCGATTTTTTCCTTCATCCAGTCTTCGGTTTGTTTATCCACTTTCATGCCCCCGTCTTCCCATAGCGGCCAGCTAATGGCTACTGAGATACCAGACCGTTCTTTATTTTGTCTCAGTCCTTCCCGCCAGTCAGCAAAAAGATCAACGAAACGATTGGCTAACGCATAATCTGTCTGACCAATGTTACCGAAGATTGAGCTGCTTGATGAAAACATTATAAAGAAATCAAGTGGTTCATCTTGCAACAGGCTATCCAGTAAAACGGTTCCATATATTTTCGGTTTAAGCACTTTTTGAATTTCACTTTTTGTTTTCTGTATTAAAAATGCATCATTAATTATCCCTGCACTGTGTATAACACCGTCAATTTTCCCGAACTGCCGTTTAATTTTCTTTATCATTCGTTCAGCGTCGCGGCTATCTGAAATATCGCCTCTAATATATTGAACTGACGACCCGCAGGCTTCTATTTGTCTGATTCTGTTTTTTTTGCTTTCCGATAGCTCCGAACGGCCCGCTAAAATAATACAGGCCGTTGTTTGTGAGGCAATATGCTCTGCAAATAAAAGTCCGAGGCCTCCAACGCCTCCAGTGATGAGATACACTCCATTTTCTTTAAATGCGGAGTAGGATTTATCTATGGGTTCAGCCTCTCGGAGGACACGGACAAAGCGTTCTCCCGCTTCATAATAAATGTCAGTTTCCTCTGAAAGCACTTCAACGGATTCATTAACGATTATTCCAGCTTTTTCTTGAACTGAAATCGGTTTACCTGATAAGGAAATGCCTATTGTTTTAAAAACCATTTTCGGGTTCTCCAATGATATTGACTGTCCGGCGCCATGTACTGAAGCGTATAACGGCTGAGCGCTTTTATTATCCGCCAGATAAAGATAAAGGGACACAATCTCCTTTGATGCCTTACTTCGCATTAAAGCCTTGCTGAAAAATAAAAGCGGGTAGACACCTTTAGAAAGCTGTTCATTTATTATGCCGGCACCGGGCGCAAACGATCCATCCGGCCATCCGTAGATCACGACGTCAGGTATTTGCTGTTTTTGCTTTAGTTCAGATGCTAATCTTTCAAAATGAGCTTCCTCATTGTGATCTATTTCATATACACCACCGCCATAATAGTGAAAAGTGTCTCCTGACAAAACTAATATAATTTGTTCGGTATCGTTATTAAAATCACTTTGCATGTTATCGAACAGCGCCCTGTCATGCTGAAACAGCAAATACGTTTTTTTAGCTGTTTTAACGTTATAACCTTTTATAGGAATATCTTTTCGTCTCCATTGCGGCGTTAAATAAGTTGTAGCTGTAATATGGTGGTCTTTCTCAGGGTTTTTGATCGCCGAAAGCTTCTCATTATTTGCAGCAAAGTAATTTGCCAGCTCTCGAATTGTTGTATATTCAAACAGCAGAGTAGGGTATAACTCCCTGCCCGACTTTTTCTCTAACGCCTTAACAACCTCCAGAAGCGTTACAGAATCTAAACCCTGCTCATAAAATCCCTTTTCAATAGAAAGGTTATCAGGGGTTATTCCTTGAACATCTGCAATCAGCAGCTGAATCTCTCTCTCTGTCATATGCGGTGAACATAAAGCTTCTCCGGATGATGCTAAATTTTCTTGTGCATCAGGAATTTCAGCCAATATCTCAGGAGTTGAGAAATGGCTATTCATTTTTTTATTTTCTTCAATATAAGCGGCCAGTTCCCGGATTGTTTTATACTCAAACAGGAGTGTCGGATACAGCTGTTCCCCGGTTTTACGCTCCAGTTCTTTGACGATACTCAACAAAGATGCAGAGTCCAACCCCTGTTCATAAAAACCGATGTCAGCCTTAATGTCATGGCTGCTGATATTCGCTGTCCCAGCTATTAGTTCCTTCAGCTCTGATTCAATATCATTAATCCGCTTTTTGTTCGTTTCTTTTATTGTTTGATTGTCTTTCAGTTTAAGGATTGAATTATTCTGGAAGTTGCCTGATGTCTTTTTAAGATTTTCAATTAATTCTTTAGATCGGATATGCTTAACAGATAACCGGGTAAATTGTGCGATCTTATTTCCCGATACATCGTATAAGCCATAGCTTACTCTGATAACATCTCCGGTATCATGATTTTGGTCTTGTTTCTCGATGTACACATAGCATGTATCCGACAGACGTTTTACCATTTGAAATGATTCAATATGAATAGGAATATACGTTTTGAAACGGCTGGCAGCCACTCCTTTAGTGAAATATTCCGGACATGTCTGATATAGAACTGTGATAATGGTGGATGCATCAAGAAAAGTAGGATGCATCTGAAAGTAACCGACATATTGTTTCGCTATCTTGCTGAGTTTTAACTCGGCAAGTACATAATCTTCCGTTGCATAGACTGTTCCGAGACTTTTCATAAATTCAAAATGCTCAATGTCGACTTTTCTTAAATAGGCATAGCATGTATCCATATCAGAAACACGCTCAGCTGTATTTTTTATCCTGTCAATATCTATTGAAATCAAGTCGCCGCCTGTTTTCGGCATTAGGCGGCATTGCATATTTTTATCCCAATTTTCGTTTAAAACATGTCCGTCTTTCACTTTTCTGCTTTTCGCTTGAATCTCCCATCCCTGGTGTGAACCTTGAAAGGAAATAAGAATTTCTCTGTCAAAGGTATTAGATGTTGCTACGGGCTCTAAATAGAGAATATTTTGACATTCCAGTTCTTCAATAGGCAAATCTTTGCTGAGTGCCATTCGATAAATAATATCTAAAAACGTAACACCAGGTATGATCCGGGTGCCATGCACCCGGTGATCTCTAACAATATAGTCTGTGTGTTTTATTGTTAATGTGAACTGATAGTTTTGATTACTAGCCACCTGTCTCATCCCTCTTTGGTCTATTTCATCATAGTTCTTTAAACTCTAGTAAAGGTAAAAGCATGTCTGCTTCTTCCTCTTTATGAGAATGCCTCTTTTTATCAATCCAACACCGTTTTTTATTGAAGACAGCCGGCGGGAGCGACTGTCTTTTCGGCTCTGTATATCCCATTGTAAAATGCATGTTGCTCAATAACATGTGAGCATTTGTTCCGCCAAATCCAAAAGAACTGATTCCAGCCCTCAACACTCCTTTTCTAGGATTCCAATCTTTTAAAGCAGTGTTCGGGAAAAAAGGAGATTGATCAAATTTAAATCTAGGATTCGGCGTTTGGCAATGCAATGTTGGAGGCAGCTTCTGACTCCAAATGGATAATGCCACTTTAATAACGCTTGCTATTCCAGCCGCACTCATTAAATGTCCAAAATTCGTTTTTACGCTACCTACACCGCAAAATTGCTTCTCTTCCGTTACTTCCCGGAACACTTCAGTCAGTGCTTTTAATTCAATCGGATCGCCTATCATCGTACCAGTGCCATGTGTCTCGACATAACTGAGTGAAGAAGCGTCGATCCCTCCGTTTTTCAACGCTTTTTTGATTACTTCACTTTGCGCTTTCGGATTCGGTGTTGTCATTCCCATCGTCTGTCCATCGTTATTTACTGCAGAGCCATCAATTACCGCATAAATTCGGTCCCCATCAGTGAGAGCTTCATCAAGCCTCTTCAGCAGAACGGTGCCGCATCCTTCTCCCGGTACAAATCCATCCGCCTTTTCATCAAATGTACGGCATTTTCCCTCAGGTGAAAGCGCTCTGGCTTCACTTAACATTAAGTAAGGCTTTTGGTCAAGTAAAATATCAACCCCTCCTGCTATGGCCATGTCCGATTCTTTTGATATCAGGCTTTGACAAGCAAGGTGAACACTGACTAATGAGGAAGAACAAGCCGTATCCACAACCAAATTCGGCCCTTTTAAATTTAGAAAATGCGAGATATGAGCTCCGATGAAATTTTGCCCAATGCCCACTATCGTATTTTTTGAAGGTGAACTTATTCTAGACATGAACGTCCCTGCCCGTGAACCGATAAAGACACCAACCTCTTTGTTTGACACCTCTTCTTTTCGGTACCCGCCATCTCTCAGTGTCTGTACGCTGACCTCCAAACATTTTTTAATTAATGGATCAAGCTGAGATGCTTCACTTTCACTCATATTGAAAAACACTGGATCAAAATGTTCAATATCCTCGAGAAATCCGCCCCACTTACTAATACTTTTTCCTTTCTTGTGAGTATCTGAGTAATATTGAGAAATATCCCATCGTGATGTTGGAACTTCGCGGACACTATCTTTCCCTTTTTTGAGATTTTGCCAAAACATCTCTTTATTTTCGGCATCCGGGAAATCACAGCCTATCCCGATAATTGCGATTTGATTCGATTTTTTTTGCTTCTCTTGAAACTCGTTTTGTTTCGGAATTGTTTTCTTATTCATGCGTGTTTTAAAGCCTAGTAAGCCATTGCTTTTTAATGAGCGGTCCTCCAGTTTTACTTCTCTTTCATTTCCCAAAGCGTCAGAAATATGCTGAATGGATACATCTTCATCTTCAAATAATTGATTTAAATAGTACGCAAGCTGTTTGAAGTTGGGGTATTCCAGGAAGGCTGACGGTTCAATTTTTATTTGGAAAGCAGCTTCTGCTTTTTTTACAAGCTGAACCAGCAAAATAGAATCTACCCCGTATTCCGAAAAAGAAGTATCTTGATCTAATTTCTCGCAAGGTATTTTAAGCTCTGTTGAGAAAATATCTTTTAAAATACTAATAATCGCTTCGTTATCAGTATCATCAGAGAACTGTTCGTTTACAGCCGATGACTCATGAACACTGGTTTGAATTTTTGTGAGAGGCAGCTGCTGTAATGAGAATTTCTCATGGTTTGCCTTAACCGGAATAAGGCATGGATATCCAGTCACTTTCATTATTTGGTCAAGCATGACTATGCCTGTTTCAGTCCGATGTGACAATAGCCCTAACACCTGATATGCAGGACTTTTCACCTCACCCATTCCAATTTCCTTCCAACTAGGCCAGTTTATGGATTTATAATAAGTTCGGCCACACGCATGCTGATAAGCCGCAAAATAATCCATAAAAGCGTTTGCCGCAGCATATTCACTCGTTCCCGCTCCTAACAACGGAAATGCGCTTGCGACCGAAGAAAATAAAATGAAGAAATTGAGGTTGTCCTCCAGAAAAATGTCATGCAACACTTGGAGTCCCTGTATCTTAGGCTCAAATACCTCCTTTATTTCTTGACTGGTCTTATGAATGAAAGCCGGATTCACATGATTGGCTACCCCCGCACAATGGATGACTCCTCCAATTGGCCCGAGCTTCTTTCTCACTTTTGAAAAGAACTGCTGTAATTTTTCTTTCTCAGTAAGTGAACCTCCATATATTTCTATCTGAACCCCTTTTTGCTCTAACTCTTTGAGCAGCTTCAATTTTGAAAATAGGGTGGATTTTTCATCTGTCTGTTTTAACAGGTACTCTCTTTCATCAGACTGAGGCAATTCAGTTAGCCCCATTAGTACAAATTTTTTTACTCCCTTGTCAGAATAGTGTCTGGCAAGCTCTGCACCGATTCCCCTCGTTCCGCCAGTAATAACAAGTGTTTGATCCGGTTGGCATACAGGCAGGCGGATTTCCCTGCTAAACTCGGATGGATGTAATTTCTTCACATACTGCGTATACCGAACTCCGTTACGATAACAAATTTCACTGTAAAGATCGTCAGCTGCTGCTTCGTTTTTGATCAATTGTTGTAGTTCGTCCAGACTTTTTGAATGCTGATCTACATCTATTGTTTTCGCATTAATTTTTTTATACTCGGCGCTTAACATCTTAATTAATCCTGCTGTTTCCGCCCCAGCTAAGGTCGGCTGTTTATTCTTAAACGTTTGCAGTCCTTCTGTAATGTGTAACACAAATAGATGCTTTTGAGCTTTTAATATTTCCTGCAACAGCGTCAGTTTCCCAACAGAGTCGGCTGCAGCCTTTACCGGCTCTCTCCATAAATCAGACAAGTCAACAATACCGGTGATGTCCGGGTTCTCTTTAAGGATCGCCAAAGCCGTCTCCTTTGCACGCAGAGGATTGTCAAAACTAAAGCATTCGCCGCTCAGATGTAATTGACTATCAGCTTTCCCGCTAATGACAGTGCATCCCATGAGAGGATCTGAAGCAAACAGCTCAGAAGCAAACTGTTCATTTTCAATGTTAGCCAAAATAATGACCTGGCCTTTTGAAAGAAAAGACGATGAGACTTGGCTTTCTTCCCAAGATTTACATAGTAAATCAAACGGTATATCATCAGGCTTATCCACTACTGTCTCCCATCCAGAGAAAAACATATTCCGGAAGACCGCCATACATTCTCCTTCGTGTGAAAGCAAATAAACTGTAAACTGCCTCTCTTCAACGTTTGATTCGTTCAGATCCACAAACACGCAACATTCATTTGGAACAGATTGATAAAAACAAATCTCTTCAATCTCCTGTAAGTAAAACCCTTGATCACCAGTGTGCCTTGCTGCTAAAACAGCTGCTGCTTGAATGGCTCCTTCAACTGCAGCAGGATTTACAATACATTCTGTATACAAGTCTTTTTCCGGTATAGCGACATCGGCAAGCAAGAACTCATTATGCAAAAATAAATCTGTGAGAACGCGCAAATCCGGATCATAATTTATCAAATTGGTTTCCAGAAGATCATAGCATTCGGGCCCGGTCATAGACTCTTTACAATTCGCTTTATAGTCAGCTGCACATTTAAAACGAGCACCTGTTTCACGATTCGCTTCCTTGTATTCCAGTTCTCCGTTTAAAATGATCTGTTCAGCGTCATTACCTGAACATTCAGCCAATTCAAAAGATACCGCATCTTGTTGATCAAATAGTTTAAGCTCAGTTCGCACGGGTTGTTCTGTTAATTCAAATAAGGCATGTAAACATATATTTTTCATTCTCCACACATTCTGTTCGGCAGACATTGCTCCACCGGCAGCTGCCATTTCAATTAGTGCGCTGAAAGGCAGATTTTTTTGCTGATTGATACATAAGGCAGGCCATGCAAAAGATGCTTCTGAAAAATCAGTAATAAATTTTTGCATCTTCAAGGTCGAGACATTTTGATCTAGTAAAGGATGCAATCCCGATTGTACTCTTCTCAATCTATTTGTTTGTGTGATTTTTGAGCTTGGCACCCAATATCTATTCCTTTCAAACGGATATGCTGGGAGAGAAATTATTTTCGGTGTTTCTGTTCTGTACTTGTCTTCCCAATCAATTTCACCGCCATTTACCCAATGAAGCGCTATATCATATAAGTTCTGGAATTGTGATGATGCTAATAAGGTCTTATGATTATTGGAACTAATACGGGCATTTCCTCTATATAATCCGTGTACTTCCTGGTCTGATTGTAAATACTTGGTGAGCTTATCGACAAGCTCACCAACGTCCCGTGCCTCTACAGCCAGCCGTTCTTCCATGGCTTCTCGTCCCGTTTGTAATGTATATGCCACATCAGTAAGCGATGTATTCGAATCAAGTTCATTTATGAGTGAATCAATTAAGATACGGAGCCGCTCTTTGTTTTTAGCGGACAGAAGAATGATTTGTATTTCTTCGCTCTTTGCGGGATTGGTATTTATTTCGTCTATATACTCTTCAATAATGATATGAGCATTAGATCCCCCAGCACCAAATGAACTGATGCCTGACCTCCTAACATGACTTTCAGGAACCTCCCAGTCTTTTAGTTCAGTCTGGACATAAAACGGTGTTTCATCGAAATCAATATTAGGATTTAACTCATCAGAATGAATGGAAGGTGCCAGCTGTTTGTATTTCATTTGCATCAACACTTTAGTGATTGAAGCTATCCCAGCAGCAGCCTCTAAATGTCCGATATTTGACTTTACGGAACCGATTGCACAGCGAAAGCTGCTTTTGGGATTGCTGAAAGCCTTAGACAGTCCGGAAATTTCAATGGGGTCTCCCAGCGATGTACCTGTTCCGTGCGCTTCTATATAACTGATGCTGTCTACACCAATTCCAGCTTTATCAAGCGTTTCGCTGATAACATTTGCTTGTTCATTTGGATTCGGGACAGTGTAGCCGTTTGTTTTTCCTCCGTGATTAACTGAAGTACTCTTAATAACGCCGTAAATAGTGTCTCCTTCAGCAACTGCCTTCGAAAGCGATTTTAATAAAATAGCTCCTACTCCTTCACCTGGTACATAACCGTCACCTCCAGCCCCGAAGCTTCTGCAGCGTCCATCGCTCGAAACAAAATGATTTTGAGAAAGCAATGTATATTTATCGGGATGTAAAGATAAATTTACTCCTCCGGCAATTGCAAGGCTGGATTCTCCCCTTTTGATGCTTTCACATGCGAAATGAACAGCAGATAGTGAAGATGAGCACATTGTATCAATAGCAAGACTTGGACCGTGAAGGTCGAAGAAATATGATACCCGGTTAGCGATTGACGAATAAGAAGACAAAAGTGCCTTACGGTCATCATCAGATGCTCCTGCTGCAAAAAGCTGATAGTGACTGTATGTCACTCCTACAAATACACCTGTCTTATACCGTTTTAATTTTTCCCTTGTATAACCGGCATTCTCAAATGTGTGCCATGCAGTTTCTAAAAACAACCGTTCTTGCGGATCTATTAACTCGGCATCACGAGGAGAAATTGAGAAAAACAGCGGATCGAACTTATCAGCGTCTTTAATAAAACCTCCCCATTTACTTTTATGCCGAGCTTTTTCACCTGTATTAAAGTATCTTCGATGATCCCAGCGTTCGCTTGGGATTTCCGTTATACAATCTTTCCCCGAGGCAATATTATCCCAAAACTTTTCTACATTCTCAGCCATCGGATAACGTCCGGCTATGCCGATAATTGCAATATCTTCTTCGGTAACCGCTGTGGATCTGCAGCGTCCTCGTTGCTGCAGTTGTTTTCTTTCGGCCGTTATTTTTCTTTTCTGTTCTGACTGCGGCGAAAATGCTTTAACTAACTTGTCATAATGATGTTCTAAAAAATACTCCGCTAACTGATCGATGCTGCTGTATTCAAAAAATAAAGTCTTAGATACACTGCCAAAGTGTTTTTCTAGCCTGGAAGTTAATCCTAAGATCGTTAAGGAATCTATACCATAGCGGTCGAACGTATCCCCGGACAAAATACTGTCAGTTGGTCTCCCAGTCTCAGCTCCGATGATTTCTTTCAATAGACAGACCGTTTGCTTTTTTAATTGATTTTCACTAATTTGAGGAAGTTCGTGATCAGATTCGGATGTTACATCTGTCTCTGTATTATCAACCGAAAGCAATTGGCAGATCTTTTCTTCACTTCCGTTAATAACTGCCAGCTGAGAAGCATTGCTGCTCATGCAATTCTGAAAGGAGGCAAGACCGGATTCCGCTGATAAAAGATCCAAACCGGTTTCCCTTAAAACTTGCAGCTCTCTCGGACCGACTGACATATTCCCTGCGCTCCATAACGGCCAGTTAATAGAGAGTGTTTTTCCCGGACGATTCTTTATGATCCTGTAATCGGTATAACTGTCCATACAGCCATTTGCAAATGCATAATCGCTTTGGCCCGCATTAGGCAGGATGGAGGACAGGGACGAAAACATGACGAAGAAATCAAGAGTTTCCCCTTTCGCAGCTTTGTCAAGCCAAACGGTTCCAAATACTTTGGGTGCGATGACCTTTTCTATTCTGTCTCTCCTCTTTTTAATAACAAATGCATCATCTACAAGTCCGGCACTGTGTAAAATGCCGTTTAATCTTCCAAATGTCCGCCGAATCTGATCAATTAATATGTCGGTCTCTTTTTCCTTCGATATATCTGCTGGGATATAAACAGCTTCAGCCCCGATCTTTTTCAGCGTGTTAACTTTTTGCTCTATTTCCATAGAGCTCGGTGAACGGCCAGTCAATATAAGATTAACTTTTGCCCGTTTCGCCAAATATTCCGCGAATAGAAATCCAAGACCGCCGGCACCTCCCGTAATCAAATACACACCGTTCTCTTTGACGTTAAAGTTATTTTCCCGGGATCCAGCTTTATTCACTTTTTTAACTTGCTGTATATAATAATGTCTCGGGTCGTAACATGTAAAACTGCTCGATACACATTGATTATTCCATTCATAAAAAATGACATCAGCGATAAGCTCCTTTGTAAACGGCTCATTACTCATCGACTTCAATTCTGCTGTCTTACACCCAAAATTTGGGTTTTCGGCTTGAACGGTCTTGAGAAAACTCTCAACCGCTCTGTAAATAGGCTGAGCCTCTTCTTGGACATTTTCATATAAATATAAGAACTCTGCTTTCGGACAGAGTTTATTCTCCATTATGGCTTGCAGCAAATAAAATACAGAATACAGGCTTTTATCAAGCTGCTCTCTCATTGTCTTGTCAGTGTCACGAAATGCCCCGACCGAGAGAAAATGAACAATATGCCGGGGCTTTATATTCTGAGAGACAAGCGCACGGCACAAAGCTTCATAATCTTCTTTTTGTGTAAAATTCATTTTAAAACAGCCATTTCGACCAGCTTCGAATCGGTCTCCGGGAGAAACATAAATAAAAGGCGCCGCGGCGCCTTCTAATTGTCTCTTCATTACGCTGTACAAACTCTCGTCACTGGCCAAAAATAAAATTGGCTCTGTCATCTGACGAGGCTGCTCAGTACGTTGAAATATATATTTTACCCATTCCTTTTCATAAATATGCGTTTTACCCAAACCTTTAATTAATCCCAATCCCTCTTCAGGAGTCAGCTCTCGTTCTTTCACCTTCCTAACTATTTGTTCAATTTGTATAGTTTGTTCATTCATGTAAAAGCAACTCCTCTATCAGCTCTGTTGTATCCTTCGTATTAACCTCACCTGATTGTGCTTTTTCAAGAAGCGATATAATTTTAACATCCGAGCTTTCTTCATTTGATTTGTGAACCGCCGGCATTATTGAAGGTCTTTCAGCCTGAGGCGTAAATTCTTGTTTAATCCAATGTCTGTTTTTTCTGAAAGGATAGACTGGAAGGGAAAGTCTCATAGGTTTATTTTCTCCCTCATACAGATCTCCCCAACTGATTTCATAACCGATCGTCCACATTTGAGCCAGTTTTGTCAATTTTCTTTTTTGAATTAGCGATTGAATATATGAGTGACCCTCGGGTCCATCAAAAAGCGGGAAATACACTTTATGAAATTGTCTAGCATTTCCTTCAAAAACCTCTTGTAGATCTTCCCCCTGAAGGTAGCCGTTTATCTTTTCAGAAAGCTCCTCTAAGCTTGAGCAAATAATAGCAAGACGCGATTCGAACGATTCACGGCCGGTTTGAAGCGTGTAAGCTATTTGTTCAAGGCTGTACCCAGCTTGCTCTCCATGCTGAGATGTAACCTGATTGTCAACAGGTATATTCGATTCATGACAGATATAATGGAACAAATCGTTGAGTGTTGGTTGCTCTGTAAATATGCCAATCGGGACCTTTTTCCCAGATATTGTGCTGATGAAAGAGCTTAATGCAGTTAAGGTCATCGGATCAAATCCCAAGTCTGTTAAATGTGTCTCCATGTCTATTTCATCTGCATCTAAACTTAGGATTTTTGCTGCCTCTATTCTGATTTCTTCTCTTAGATTATGCTCTCTCACCTTAGGCTCTCCGTACCGGCCAGTTGTCTGCTTCTCTTTTAAAAAGCTTGCAAAATCTTTGGCGTAAGCAATTAATCTTTCTTTTGATCTAGCTGAGAGTACAATTACATGTTCTTGTTCCCTATTTACTTGATTTTCCTGGCTATACTCAAATTCCTCTACAATGACATGGGCATTAGTTCCTCCAAATCCAAATGAGCTGACTCCCGCGCGATGGGGAATTTCGTTTCCTTCCCAATCTATCAATCTATTCCACTTTATTGTTTTATTCACAATATAAAATGGCGTTCCAGTTAACTGAATGTAAGGGTTCAACTCCTTAACATGCAGGGTAGCCGGCAGGATTTTATGCTTCATGGCGAGCAATACTTTTATCAGACCAGGCATCCCTGAAGCAGGCTCTAAATGTCCGATATTGGTTTTCACAGAACCGATTCCGCAATATTGGTGCGTATTTCTTGTGCTGTCCGACTTAAGGGAGACAAAAGCTTTTTTTAAGCCCTCGATTTCAATTGGATCTCCAAGTTCCGTGCCGGTTCCATGTGCTTCTATATAGGATACTGTTTCAGCAGGAATACCGGCATTTTGGTAAACTGATGTTAACAGCGCTGCTTGAGCTTCCGGATTTGGGGCGGTCAGCGAAGCAGCTCTTCCCCCGTGATTTTCACCGGTTCCTTTCAATACTCCGTAAATATTGTCCTTGTCATCAATAGCTTTTTGCAGAGGCTTTAGCAGCAGCACAGCTGCACCTTCACCTCGAACATAACCATTGGCAAGCTTATCAAACGTTTTGCATCTGCCATCTGCGGACAAAATTCCAAGTTTATCTGTATATAAGTGGGTAACGGGATCTAATAGCAATGACACGCCTCCTGCTACTGCCAGCTCGCTTTCACCAGCTTGAATCGAACTCACTGCTCTATGGATGGCAACAAGACTGCTTGAGCAGGCTGTATCAATAGATTCACTTGGACCTCTGAAATTAAAATAATGAGATACCCGATTACTGATGAGCGCCTGGCTGTTTCCAGTTCCAACTAATGCATGTGCCTTGTCTAAATGCTTCATTAACAGTTGGCGATAATCATTAAACTGAATGCCGGTGAACACTCCGATGTTTTTGCCTGACAGTTCTGATGCCTTGTAACCCGCATCTTCTATCGCTTTCCAAGTTTCTTCTAAATATATTCTGTGCTGTGGGTCCATAAGTTCAGCTTCTCGAGGATTCACGTTGAAAAAAGATTCATCAAATTTATCAACATCCGTGATAAAACCGCCCCATTTAGAATTTATACGGCTGTTTGCTCCGTTATCTTCATAGTTTTTCCAATCCCACCGCTCGAGCGGAATTTCCTGAATCATATCTTTTTCATTGATCAAGTTTGACCAGAATTCACCCGAATTTTTTGCTCCGGGAAAAACGCAGCTCATTCCGATAATTGCAATCGGTTCTTTCTGCAGAGGCTTTTTTAACTGACCTGTTTGCTTTTTTGCAGGCGGAAAGCGGATTGCAGACTTTTTCAACTTCTCAGTGTGCCGTGATTCTCTTTTTTCTTGAATATCTATATCAGATTTCACATTTTCTTTAGCTTCCACAGGCAGTTCACCAATTATAAAGTCAGAAAGCGATTCGATATTACTATAAGTAAAGAAAATCGCCGGTGTTAATTCCAGCTTATATCTTTTGTTTATTTGGACGGAGAGAGTTTTCAAACTGATGGAATCGAAGCCAAGATTGCCGAAATTCTCTGATATGTCCAAGCGATCGATATTAATTTTCAGTAATTCAGACACAATCCGTTTCAACTCATCTAATACATGAGCCTGTCTAAATAATTGTGTATAATCACCTTTTTCTTGATCCAACTCAGCTGTTAATTCTTGAACTGACTTATCTTCAGCTGCTGTAAACCTGCCGTTGTTACCAGTAAGTACAGCAATTTGCAGATCTTCATTTGATAAGATTGCCTCAAATGCTGTTATTCCGTCTTCTGTTTCTAAATAGCGGAACCCCGAAGTTAAAAGGTATGCAGATTCAGCTTCTTTACTTAAATGCATGCCGCCTTCTCGCCATAATGGCCAATTAATTGAAATGCTTCTACCTTGTCTTTCATGCTTTAGGCTCTTTTCATTTCGCAAGTGGATATATCGATCTTGAAAATAATTACCTAACGAATAATTAACCTGTCCAAAGTCACCAAATATCGAAGAGATGGAAGAAAACACCACAAAGAAGTCGAGCGGTTCTTCTTTCGTTATTTGATCTAAGCATATCGTTCCTTCAATTTTAGCAGCCAGCCCCTTCGAAAAATCAGCGAGACTCATTTCCGTAAATAGACGATCATCAGCATGACCAGCTGCGTGAATAACACCTTGAAGGGGTCCCCAGTTCCGTTTCGTTTCATCTAATACCTGTTTCATCGCATCTTTATCTGTTACATCAGCTTGAAAATACAGCACGGCAGCACCATGTGCCTTTAATTTTTCAATTTCATGCTGTTTTTCAGCTGTTAACGCTGACCTTCCCGTTAACACTAATCTCGCCTTATATTCAGACGCCAAATATTTAGCAAATGTCATTCCAAGACCGCCTAAACCGCCTGTTAACATATAAACCCCTTTATTTTTAAGCATTATGCCGCCTGCATTCGTTAGCTCTCTATCTTCCAGGGTTTTGACATACCTTATATCCTTTACATACTTGACTTCTTCAGCTGTAATAAGGCCTTTTGCAGATACAATTTCTTGAAGGCAGTGTTCAGCCTGCTTGTCGGCTGAAATATGTTCAGAAAAGCTGATTGATGCGGCATGCTCTACAGAAGGCAGCACCATGTTTATCGTTTTCAAATAACCTGGTAAAGTCTCACCAAAAGGATCACTCATATCTTCTCTATAAGACTGAGTAATCAGTAAATGTTTAAGAGATAAATTTTTTCGGTCACTCAGCGCCTTTAATAAATGAAAGACCGAATACAGTCCTCTAACCGGATGTTCACCCGCATCAAAATCTCCCCCTGTATGCAGAACAATGTCTGGGAGCATCTTGTTTTTTTCTAATTTTTCAAACAAATGATTATAATCTGACGGTATTTTAGGGTCTATGCTGAATGTCAGAGCATTCTTTATAAGCTGTCGTTGATACGGTGTTACAAGAAGTATCCGGTAGGCAGATTGGTCTATTAACGCCTCAGCAATTTCTTTATCATCTGCAAACAACAAGATCGTACCTGCATTTTTATTTCCAACTTTCACAGGGGAAAGGTTCTTTTGCACCCACTTCTGCAAACAATAATTCACCTCAGTATGCGGCTGTGGATTTACAGTCAGTCCCTTAACCTCTACAAGCACCCGTCCGTTACCGTCTAACAGAAATACGTGATAAGACGATTTGCCATATTCACTTGGTACTGCGTATGCATATACAGCTTTGGCCTCTTCATCAAAAATGGTACACGCTTCTACTGTTTTAGGCACTGTCCCCGTATTTTTCTCTAAGAGACATAATATCGTCTGATAAGCACTTTCAAGGACAGCGGGATCGAGCGTATAACCCTCTGCCTTGTCGCTTGCCTTTAAGATTGTAAGCGCCTTTCCGTCCCGTATCACGCAACGGTCTATGCCTCTAAGTTTACTGCTGCAATCATAGCCGTTTTCAGCAAGCCGATGATAAAACGCTTCTCCTGATATCCAGTCAGTATACTCTGACATAAACGGTTTAATATTGATATATTGTCCCTTTTCCTTAAGTCCCTCTAATACAAGATTGCCGGAGAAATAAAATGATGATTCATTCTGATCTTTTATAAAAAATGAAGCAGTATCGTCTTCCGGTGCCAGCGCAATTTGAATTTGGTCTTTTAGACCGCTTTGTAAGATCGGTTTTGAAAAAGAAAGATTTGTCAATCGAGTAATCGGATGCCCTGAAGCTATTTCTCCTGCCGCCCTCGCGATTTCTATTTGTAAAAGATACGGAAACATCCTTTCATTGTGTTTTGCTTTTACGTATAAATTATCACCTTTGACATTTATATTGAACTTTTGTTCATTAAAATCTGAAACATTGCAGTTAATATGCGGATGCAGAACATCAATTGCATCTGCCTTTTGGCGGCTTCCAGGTTTAGAGGCGCTTATTCTGCATAATTCTTTGGCAAATGGATATGTCGGTGCAGAAATCCGTCTAGGTTTGTCATTTCCATAGAGGAACGACCAGTTAATCGCGTATCCGCTGATCCAAAACTCAGCAATCCTGGAAAGATCCCTCTCTGCAATTGCTTTTTCAATTTCTTTTTTTGTCTCATGACTTTCAAATTCAATGGTGTTTGATACGGATGTAAGTTCAGATGTAAATAGCTGCTCTGATAATGTTTTTCCCTTTGAATAATCTAAAAGCTTCTTAATCAATTCCTCTTTTGAAGATGCAACGACGGCCAATCGGTATGCCATTTCTTCTCTGCCTGTCTGTAAAGTATATGCTGTATTCCTAAGTGCATCTGAAGTATAATCTTTTGTCTGTATGTACTCCGCTGCACCCTTTGCATAGTCAACCAGTCTTTCAGCATTTTTGGCGGAAAAAACAAATAAAAGCGGCTCTAGCTCGGTTGTTTCAAATACGGCCTTCTCACTATTTACGTACTCTTCCAAGATGATATGGGCATTTGCCCCTCCGGCTCCAAATGAACTTATACCTGCACGCCTTGGAATTGATATTTTTTTTCCGTCACTCTCTGCAACGGAAGGCACCCATTTTTCAGGACTTTCCGGTACATAGAAAGGCGTTTCTTGAAACTGAATATGCTCATTCAATTTAGAAGAATGAGTCAGCGATGGAACGATTGTTTTATGTTTCATTTGTAATATTACTTTTGTAATTCCAGCTATGCCTGCAGCTGCCTCCAAATGTCCGATATTAGATTTAATAGACCCGACTGCGCATGTCTTTCTGACTGTCATTCGATCGGCAAATACTTTGCGCAATCCGGCAATTTCAATCGGATCTCCTAATGCAGTGCCTGTGCCGTGAGCTTCTATATAACTGATACTTTCCGGGTCAACCTTTCCTTTTTTCAGGGCTCTGCTAATCACCTTACTTTGAGCGGTCGGGTTAGGCACAGTATATCCATTCGTCTTTGCCCCATGGTTGACAGCTGTTGCCTTAATGATGGAATAAATTTGATCACCGTCAGCAATTGCTTTTTTTACAGGCTTCAGTAAAACAGCACCGGCTCCCTCCCCGGGAACATAGCCGTCTCCCCCAGATCCAAAGCTTCTGCAGCGACCATCGCTGGACAAAAAACCGCCTTGAGTGAGGAGTTTATATTTATCAGGATGAATGGAAAGATTAACTCCTCCGGCAATTGCAAGCTCACATTCATTCGTTATTAAACTCTCACATGCCAAATGAACAGCAGTCAAAGACGAGGAACACATTGTATCCAAAGCAATACTAGGTCCGCTGAAATTAAAAAAGTAAGATACTCTGTTCGCGATGGATGCATATGAAGAAGAAACGGCCTGCTCATGATTTCCAGCACTGTACAGCTGATATTGCCCGTACATGACACCTGCAAACACGCCGACATTTTTCCTTTCAAGCATTTTCTTCGCATACCCCGCATCTTCTATGGTATGCCACACTGTTTCCAGAAAAATTCTTTCTTGAGGATCTGTTAACTCCGCTTCAGCCGGAGAAATATTGAAGAACAACGGATCGAAATGATACACGTCATCAATAAATCCTCCCCATTTGCTTTGATTTTTTATGTCATGATCAGCTTCCGGCTGATAATGCAGGCTAAAATCCCAGCGGTCTTTAGGAATTTCAGTTATACAATCTTTCCCTTCCATTAAATTTCTCCAGAGAGTGTCAAGATCGTTTGCCATCGGATAGCGGCCACTGATTCCAATGACGGCAATATCAGTGTCCTGATATTTTTCTGCTATTTTCAGGTTTGACTGATGAGCCAGCCCTTTTGATTTATGTTGAAAGCTCGGTACTACTGGATCAGCAGCTTCCGCCGCCTGTTGAACATTACCGCTGTCGTTTACTCCTAATTTCAGCATATGAACCAGAGCATCATGGTGCTTTTCAATGAAATAAGCTGATAATTCGGCTGCAGTTTGAAACTCAAATAACAGGGTTTTTGAAAGCGTACCAAAATGCTTCTCCAGCTCATTGGTTATATTGATGATCATGACTGAGTCAAGTCCGTATTTATCCAGCGCTGCCTCTGCGTCTATTTTGTCTGCCGGCATTCTGAATTCTACTGAAATAATTTCTTTTATAAATGTCAAAGTGTCAGCTTTCAGCTTTTTATCAGGCTTTACCGTCTCACTGACGGTTGTTTCTTCTTGAAGCAGACTGCTATCACGTTCGTACAATTTATGTACATGTCTGTCTATATGATCATCTCCGCAAAATACCGTGAATTGGGAAAGCCCGGATGACAAACCTGCTGAAAACGCTCTGATTCCCTCCTCTTTCTCCAAGGGATAAAAGCCCGATTTTTTCATCGTCTCCAACGTGCGCTCATCTACTTGCATGCCGACTTCTTTCCAAAGTGGCCAATTCAGAGATAGGAACATTTTGCCCGGATTCTGAGCGGCACGCATGTTCATCAAATGATCCATATAACTATTTCCGAATGCATAATCAGCCTGTCCAATATTTCCTAAAACGGCTGAAGTAGAGGAAAAACAAATAAAAAAGTCGAGACGCTCCTGCTTTGTGGCTTCATCCAGCCAAAGTGTGCCCAATACTTTCGGCTTAATCACCTGATTGAATTCTTCTATTGTTTTTTTATGAAGAAATGAGTCACGGATGATACCCGCGCTTTGAATGATTCCGTTTATCTTTCCATATGCTCTTTTTGTTTCATTGATTATATATTCTGCCTCTTCTTTTATTGAAATGTCAGCCTGTAAATAAATAGAAGGCGATCCTAAGGCTTCTAATTGTGCTATCTTGTTTTGTATTTTGTCTGAAAAAGGTGATCTCCCCGTTAAGACAATCTGGCATTTGGTTTGTCGAGCCAAATATTCAGCAAAGGTGAATCCTAATCCGCCCGCCCCTCCTGTGATAATATAAACACCATTGTCCCGCAGTATATATTCCTTACTTGCATGTTTGTTTGCAGGTTTATATGTTATCAGGCGTTTAACAAATCTCTCCATTCCTTGGTAACGGATTTCGATCTCAGGAGAGCTGAAGTCTCTCAGTTCATTGATCAAAATATCGCCTAAGCTGTCGTTTGCGAAAGCCGACCGCTCTAATTCAATGATTTTTGGCGAAATTAGCGGGTTCTCCTGCTGCCAAGTCCGCAAAAAGCCGCTTGCCGATGCATAAAGGGGCTGTTCTCCTAAACGCTCGGAAAAATACGCATACAATACGTTTACTTTTTTGCGCTGTTTACTCTTGAAGAGAGCCCGGTTTAATAAAAATAAAGAGTAAACCCCGCTGTCACATTGTCTTCCGATCGCTTTCTCATTACTGCTAAACGGTTGGTCAGACCATAGATGGACGGCTTCTCTTATGTCTGCTTTCTCTTCTTTCAGTAACGCAAACAAGCTTGTATAATCTTTTTCAGACCGAGGGTTGATTTCAAACACACCATTCCGAACACGTCGAAATTCTTTCCCAGGCATGACTAAAATAATACTTTTATCATGCCGTACAGTCAGTTCCTTAAGCAAATCCTCATTTGTATCAAATAATAAAAGACTGCCCTCTCTTCGGCTGTCTTTTGGATCTAAATCGAGACCAGCTGGCTGCCAATCCGTCTTATAATAAACAGTCTGTTCCCTTCGCTGAGCCATACCAGAATCAAGTTGCTTAATCCGTCTTACTCCTTCTTCCAAGGAAATCAGGCCGCTTTTAATGTCAGAAAGTATTTTTTTTCTTACATCACGAGTTACGCTCATAAAACATATCATCCCCTTTACAAATTACATTGTTGAACATCCAGTGTTAATCCAGCATTTGAGCAAGCAAATGATCAGCTTCCTCTGTCGTCAACTCGCCAGCCTGCAATTGACCGAGCAGCTCGGTCAATTTTTCTTGTGTCACAGATGAAACCTGTTTCTTTTGATACGGATCTCGATCTGAAAATACCTCGCCTTTTCGGAGTGTTACGTTTTGCAGTTGCACAAGCAGGTCTCCTTGATGATTCACCAGCATAATATCGTAAGTAAACTCGAATTGATCTTTTTGGCTTGTTTTGCGTGCATACACCCAGCATTCTTCCGGTACTTTCTGGTGGATATAAATCTCACCTATTGAATAAGGTACATATACAAAAGCACGTTCTCGTCCTTCGGTGATGCCAAACAATGATTGCAAAGCCCCATCAAGCAGAGACGGCGGCAGTATACTGTTATTAAAGGTATGTGCTGCTTCTTGAGGTAGTATTAAATGCGCCAGAGCTTCTGTGTCTCCGCCCCATAATCGTTGAATTGACTGAAAGCTGCGGCCATAGTCAAAACCGTTTTCCCGGAAGTGTCGGTAACATTCATCATGTTCATGGATAAAAGCGCTTCTCTTGATGATCTCGTGTCTGTCAATACTCTCTATGTGCTTGGCATTTTGATGAGCATCATAGCTTAATTCTCCTGATGCAAATATGGCTTTTGTACCTGCATCTTCGTCAGCCGCCATTTTAAAAAGGATGCGTCCGTCTTCGACAGAAATGAAGGAGTAAACAATTATGCTCTCTTGATATAACATTGCCGGTCTAATAAATGTAATGTTTTTCAAACCAGAGACCTTTTTCCTGCGATACGATAAATTTCCTGCGGCACATGCCATTTCAAGAAAAACCGCCGCAGGCAAAATACGCTTATCTTTCACCACATGATCCTTTAACCAGATCTCTTTTTCCATTACTGTTTTTTTAAAATATTGCTGCTCAAGGGTAGATTCGTTAGAATCAAGCAACGGATGCAAGACGGTTTTATTTTGCAATGCTGAAAGCTTTTCATCAGAAACACGGGGCACCCAATAAGATTCCTCAGCAAACGGATACAAAGGAAGATCCACCCGCCGTGCTTTAGGTCTATCTTCATATAAATTTCTCCACTGAATATCAACACCGTAAGACCATAACTGAGCAAGGTCATTGACGTCCCTTTTTTCCATAACAGCTTTAAGGAATTGTTCTTTCATTTTCCGATCATGGAAAACAAAGACTTTATCATAATCTTTAGTCACATTGCCCTTGTATACATTGTCTCCAATTATTCCTTCATCACAGAAAAGCTTCAAATTTCCCCTAAGTTCATGCAGATCCGATGCGACAAAAGCAATTCTCTCTTCCATCGGCTCCCTACACGTTTGCAGTGTATAAGCAATATCAGCGACCGATACGGCTGTCTCCTGGTCTGTATATTGAAGAAGACGACGGGCGTATTCCCTTAGCCTGTCTTCGTTTCTTGCGGAGAGAACTGCGGCATAAGGACCGCTACATGTATTTTTAACAGAAGCAATATGATTTTCATATTCTTCAAGAATAATATGGGCATTCGCTCCCCCTGCTCCAAATGAACTAACCGCTGCCCTTCTACGAGTTATACCGGCTTCTTTACGCCACTCCTCTTCTTTTTGCTGAACATAAAAAGGCGTATTTTCGAAATTTATATTAGTATTTAATCGCTCAGAATGAATGGAAGGCGCCAATTTTCGGTGCTTAAACTGAAGCAGTACCTTTGTAAGCGCCGCTATGCCTGCAGCGGATTCTAAATGTCCGATATTTGATTTAACTGAACCAATTGCACAAAATTGTTTATCATCGGTAAATTGTTCAAAAGCTTTTGTCAGCCCCGCAATTTCAATCGGATCTCCAAGTGAAGTACCCGTTCCATGTGCTTCCAAGTAACTGATGGATCTTGGACTAATGCCTGACTTTTTAAAGTTTTCGGCGATCAGCTCAGCTTGCGCATTTGGATTTGGAACAGTAAAACCATTTGTTTTCCCACCATGATTTACAGCTGTTCCTTTAATCACACCATAAATACAGTCTTGATCATTGATTGCTTTATGTAACGGTTTTAATAGTACGGCTCCCGCCCCTTCTCCTGGAACGTAGCCGTTTCCACCTTCCCCGAAGCTTCTGCATAGACCTTCTGTAGAAACAAAATTCCCTTGGCTCAGCCAAAGATATTTGTTAGGGTGTATGGACACATTTACGCCCCCAGCTAACGCAATCTCACTTTCTCCCCTTTTTATACTTTCACATGCCAAATGAATGGCTGTCAAAGATGACGAGCACATCGTATCTAAAGCAATACTTGGTCCAGAGAAATTAAAAAAGTATGAAACTCTATTAGCTATAGAAGAAAAAAAAGAACTGAGCGCAACAGCATTTCCTTTTGCTGTCTCCTCTGCACCAAATAATTGATATTGCCCGTACATTGCTCCTACAAACACCCCTGCTTTCATACCGTCAAGCCGATCCCTCGTATACCCGGAGTCTTCAAACGTATGCCAAGCGGTTTCAAGAAAAATACGTTCCTGAGGGTCCATCATCTCAGCTTCTTTATGGGAAATGTGAAAAAACAGCGGGTCGAATTGATCAACACGATTAATAAACCCTCCCCATTTACTGTTGATTTTCCCTCTGTCCATTCTGTCAGGACTGTAGTCCGATCTGAAATCCCACCGTTCATTAGGGATCTCGGTAATACAATTCTTTCCACCAATGATGCAATCCCAGAATTCCATAACATTATCTGCCATTGGATATCTGCCGCTTACTCCAATAATTGCAATATCTTCATTAATTGGTGTATTTACACTCACTGCATGTGCAGGCTGTCTTTCCTGCTGCATTTTTGTATGTTTTTTCAGCTTTGGTGCGGCTTCTATTTGAGCTATCCCAGCTTCCTTCAATACTGTCTCTTTAAACGATTTCAGAAAGAAATCAGCAAGCTCATCGACGTTCCGGTATTCGAAAAAGATCGTTTTAGGCAAATCCCCGAACGTATCTTCAAGCTTTGATATAAGCGACATGATTATAAGTGAATTAATCCCGAACTTTTCAAAAGAATCATAAGCATTTATTTTATGATTAGGGATTTTCAATTCACTGCAAATGGTTTTGATAAAATAATCATTAACTTTATCCTTAATTACAATTTCATTATCTTCAGTGTTTTTCTCTATTTCCGTTTGATTGTCTGAAGGAGTCAGTTTGCGGAAAGGGATTGTTTTTAAGAGCTTGTCCCGGTCTCCTTCCACAGGCATTATGTTACTAAATGAAGATTGCATCATTTTATCAAAAGCTTTAAAAGCCGCTGTTGAATGTATCGGAATCATTCCGAATTTCTCTTTCAAATGGACTACAGCACTGTCATCAAGATTCATTCCGCCCTCTTTCCATAGCGGCCAATTTATTGAAAGTGTCTTTCCATTTCTGTTCAGCTGATTTCGGAACATCGCATAACTGTCCATAAAACTGTTGGCGTACGCATAATCACTCTGACCGGCATTTCCGTTCGCAGCAACAGAAGAAAACAGAATAAAGAAATCAAGATTTTCATCTTTTGTCAGCTCATCCACCCAAATCGTTCCGAATACTTTCGGCTTTAATACTTCAACAAACTCACTCAGATTTTTTTTAGCAATAAAAGAATCTTGAATGAGACCTGCTGCATGGATAATGCCGCTTATTTGGCCATGCTGCTGTTTCACGTCACGGATGAATTGCTCAGCCTTTATTCGTTCCGATATGTCCGTCTGTATATACTCAACAAAAGACCCTTTTGCGTTTAGTTTTCTGAGCTGTTCCTTCTGAACTTCGCTTAAAGCTGAACGGCCTGTCAATATGATAACCGCCTCAACTTCGTTCGCGATATGTTCCGCAAACATAAGACCGAGTTTTCCTGCACCGCCGGTAATGATATACACGCCGCCTTTATGATATGATACATGCTTCGGAGCTAATGACTTTGCATTTTCTAAATCAATATGCTGCATTCCTTTAATATACCTGCTGTGAGAGTCAATTAAAATTTCGCATTCATTTGATTGAAAGCTTTGTAATTCATTACATGCCATCTCCCACAATTGCGAAGCGGTAGGATCTGAATCAGGCTCTTCTCTATGAATTTGAAGCGTTTTCGCCTTCAATTTGGAGCTTTCCATATTTACCGTTTTTATAAAACCCCCGACCGCTTCATTAAACGGCTGATTCTGACCGTTTGTCCAATACATATGCAATAATTTCGTATTATCATATTTTGCTTTTATTAAAGCCTTTGTTAAAACAAATAATGGCAAAATCCCGTTGAGAAGTGCCTTATGAATCAACTCTTCACTTAATTCCGGAACAGCGCTGTTCCATAGGTATAGAACACATCCAGGTGTAAATTTGCTTTTTTCCAAGTCTGCAAACAGGTTTTCATAATGAGCCTCATTTGACGGGTCTATTGTGTATACATTTTGCTCCGGACAGCTGAAATAAACATTAGGAGTTACGAGAATAACATGCACTTGATCTTTGTAAAGCATACTAATATATTCTGTAAGTCGTTTATCTCGATCAAAAATTAATATGCTTCTTGGCGCCTGTTGTTTCTGTACATCATCATTTTTTGACGATATCCAATCTCTTTTAAAAAAGACAGTTTGGGACGCAGCTTGCGATTGCTGCTCCGTCCCATTTTTTATTTGTTCTTTTCTGTAAGTGCGAATTAGTTCTAATCCTGTATCAGGAGACATCTGCTGTTCTTCAATCAAGGAAAGTATTTGTTTAATATGCACTATTTTACCTCCAGCAGTTGATAGACTTGGTCAGCGGAAAGCTCACCGTTTTTCAATTGTTTTAATAGTAAAAGAATTGTCTGATCTTCACTGTCTTCCGGCAGTAATCCTCCCGCGTTCACTTTTCTGACAGAAAAGTTATTCATGCTTGCAGCAATTTCTCCGTCCTCATTAATAAATTGGATGCTATACGTGCAAAATCCAGTCTCTTTTACACGTGCAAAACATTTTTCCTCAAGCGGGCCACAAATAACAAGCTCCTCAAGTGAATAAGGAATATATAAGCTTCCTTTATCATTATCATTTAACAAAAATGCGACCGATTGAAATCCTCCGTCAATCAATGACGGGTGAAGTTTAAAATGCTTAAAATCGTTTTTCAGCTGCTCTGGCAGCACAAGTTCTGCCAGTACCTCCTGACCGCTGCAGTAAACGGCGGTCAGGCTTTGAAACCCAGAGCGATAATCCAGCCCCATTCTGCTGAAATACTGATAACATTCTTTACGGCTAATTTTTGTATCACTGCTGTGTTTAAACAATTCAATATCAAAGTATTCAAGCGGTCTGTCAATATTTGATTCCTCGAATTCTGCAATACTTTGTGAGCAGATTTGCAATTCACCCTCCGGCTCTTCTGTGCAGATTGTTATATTCAGTTTATCTTTTTGCATTTGAAGACTTGAATAGATGTGAAACGGTGTTCCTTCGTAGGTAATTGGTTTGTTCCATACGACATCTTTAATCTTACATATAGTGTTCTCAGCAGCTATTTCCGCGGAGACAAGAGCCATTTCAAGATATGCTGCTCCAGGTAAAACAGGACGCCCAGAAACAAGGTGATCGGTGATAAAAAATTCAGAGCCGGTGATATTTGTTTTAAACTTCAAGCTCTTTAAAGTTGACAAATTTTCGCTTAACAAAGGATGAATCCGCTTTTCCAGTTCAACGTTTTTGATTTTCTGTCTGAACCAATAACTCTCCCTTGCAAAGGGGTAGGATGGCAACGGTATTTTGTTATATGTCTTATTGAATATTTGCCGCCAATCCACTTTTGCTCCCTCGGCCCACCATTGAGCCACCAATTCCTCTTTACCGCTTTGAATAGCTTCTAGAAGAAGCTCTTCAGTTATAACTGTGTATTTCTTTTTATTTTCACTAATAAATACGCCTTCTTGTTTCTTGTTAAACTCAAGGAAGCTGATGTATTTGTCTCTTAACTCTCTTATATCAGAAGCACATATAGCGATTCTTTCTTCCATTTCTTCGCGCCCGTTTTGCAGCGTACTTGCCATATCAGTCAGATTAACCGAAACTTCTTTTCTGATTGCATGATCCAAATACTGAATCATCAGCTTAATATAGTCGAGCAATTGATCATTGGTTTTCGCTGACAACACGAAAATGTGGTTTCTTCCACTTTCCGATATTCCCCTGTTCTTTTCTCTGTATTCTTCTAATACAATATGTGCATTTACACCTCCAAATCCAAAAGAGCTGACACCTGCTCGCATTGGTATGTCAACGTACAGTTCATCTCTCATTCTTTTCCATTTTTCATTTGTATCTGTTATATAAAACGGTGTGCCATCTAATTTGATATATGGATTAAGTTCAGAAAAATTAACAAGTCCAGGAAGTTTTTGATATTTAAACGCCAATAATACTTTGATCACCCCAGCTATTCCAGCAGCCGTTTCTAGATGACCTATATTTGTTTTAACTGAGCCTATCCCGCAAGACTTTTGTTCAGTAAAAGGAATGCCCCATTCTTCATATAATGTTTTGAATGCTTTTACAATGCTGTTTACCTCAATTGGATCGCCAAGGCTTGTCCCTGTCCCGTGAGCTTCAATATATCCGACCGTTGCAGGACTGACACCGGCTTTCCTCCAAGCTTCAGTTAATAAATCTACCTGCGCCTTCGGATTTGGTGCAGTCAAAGAATTGGCGTGTCCCCCATGGTTTATCGCTGTTCCTTTAATCAGGCCATATATGTGATCCCCATCCGCTTGTGCTTTACTGAGCGGTTTAAGCAATACCGCCGCTGCTCCTTCACTTCTCACATAGCCGTCCGCTCTTCTATCAAACGTTTTACACTTTCCGTCTTTTGCCAGCATACCTGCTTTGTCGAAAGCTATAAACAGGGTCGGGCTTGTCATAATATGAACTCCCCCTGCAATGGCCATGTCAAATTCTCCCCTCTGAATACCCTCTGCCGCACGATGCAACGCAACCAATGAACTGGAGCAAGCCGTGTCAACCGGTTCGCTTGGACCCGTAATATTCAGCAGATAAGAGATTCGATTCGCCAGTATACAATGATTTAGGCCAGTAGCTGTCTGTGCCTGAATCGGGGTAAGATTTTCACTGAGTCGTTCAGCATAGTCTGTTGTAGCAACACCAGCAAATACAGCGGTTTTAGTCCCTGCCAAATCAGAAGGTTTATAACCTGCATCTTCTATTGCCTTCCAAACTGTCTCTATAAAAATCCTTTGCTGTGGATCCATTAATTCTGCTTCCGCAGGAGAAATTCCGAAAAACAAGGGATCAAATTTATCTGCGTCGTTTATAAATCCCCCTCTTTTTATATTCGTTTTATTTCTCTCTTTAATCGGATCACCATCAAATTCCCTCCAGTCCCAGCGGTCTTCAGGAATATCTGTAATCAAATCACGGCCCTTTTCGATTTGTTCCCAAAGTTCCTCTATTGTGTCTGATTGAGGGAATCGTCCGCTTATCCCCACTATTGCAACAGGCTCATTTAACGTGCCTTCTGCTTCACTGTTTTCTTCCGAAGAGGTAAGAGCAAGATCAGCATATGCGTCATCATAATCCAAAGACGGTTCCACTTCGTCTATTTTTTCAGCGTCTGTTTTGGAAGAAGAATCGGTTGAAAAACTGTAACTGTCCCCATACTGATCTATTAAATAACCTGCAACTTCATCTAACGAATTGTATTCAAAGAAAATGGAAGGCAGCAGGTCTGTTCCATACCTTTGATTAATTTCATTTCCAAGCCTTGTAAAAGTAATAGAATCAAACCCGTATTCACCAAATGAAGTTTCTCCTTCTATTTCTTGCCTTTCTATCTTCAAAAGAGCTGAAATGATATGTGCAATTTTCTCTTTCAGATATTCTCTGGTGTTCTTATTCTCATGATCTAAAAGATTATTCTGCACCTGTTCTTGTGAACATTCATCATGTATATAATCAAGCAATTCATAAAAATCATAAAAATCAAAAAACTGGGATGGCATTATTGAAATTCCTAATGATTCGTTTAATTCATTACCCAGCATTGTAAACATAATTGAATCAAATCCATATTCACTTATAGGCAGCTCAAAATCAAATTCACTGTCATTAATCTTCAATACGGTGCAGATAATGCGTGCCAAAGTGTTTTTCAGTGAAGATAGAGTTCTGTCTGGCTCATTATTTTCTTCAATTGCTTCTCTATTACCTTTTTCTTCGGCGATACCTATGATTCGCTCCAATTTTAATTCATTGCCGCTAAATACCATGATTTGATGTTCACACCCTGTCATTACTTTATCAAATGCTGATAGACCCTCTTGTTCACCTAAGGACAGCATCCCAAAATGTTCATATAGAAATCTCTCTGAGTGTCTGTCAACTTGCATGCCGCCTTCTTTCCATAACGGCCAATTAATAGAGAGTGTCTTTCCAGGTTTGTCTTCAGCTGCTCTCAGCTCCGCAAAATAATCCATGAAACGATTAGCATAAGCATAATCCGTCTGTCCCGCATTCCCTATTTTTGCACTAATTGATGAAAACAGGACAAAAAAGTCCAGTGGCTCTTTTGCTGTGTACTGATCAAGCCAAATCGTACCATGTACTTTGCTTGCTAAGACAGCTCTCACATCCTCTTCACTTTTGTTAATGAGTAATGAATCTCTTATAACGCCCGCGCTGTGTATAATGCCCTTTAAAGAGCCTAGTTTGCTTTTTATAAGATTTATCAGATCGGCGGTATTTTTTTCCTCAGAAATATCAGTCTTAACATAAAAAATTTCCGATCCGGAGGCTTCCAGTTCTTTTATACGCCTGACAGATTCCTCAGAAAGTTCTGACCTCCCTATCAACACTATCTTTATTCTGCCTTTTTGTATAAGGTGCTTGGCAAATATCAGTCCTAGTCCGCCTGCTCCTCCTGTAATGAGATAAACTCCATTTTCTTCCACTTCAACTTTTGAAATGCCGTTCGTATATTTAATACCGACGGACTTCTTCACGTATCTGATTCCATCCACATATCTGATTTCTGTGGAACCGCTGTCGCTAGCAACACTTTCTTTTACGATGCAGTCCAACTCCGGGAGAAGGCCATTCGGCAGCAACTTCTGCCCGCTGCATATTTCAATATTTCTACCTGTAAACATAGGCTGTTCTAGATGAAGCGCCTGAAAAAGACCGCTTAACGCCATTTGATAAGGTAAAACTTGATTTTTTTCTGTAAAAAACACATGAGATATTTTTATTTTATTTTTGGGCTTCACTGACATAAGTGCTTTCGTTATATAGAAAACCGGAAAAACAGCCTCATCAAGTTTACTTTTAATATCATGCGAAATTTTCGTTTCGGGACTCTTTCCAAACAAAACCACATGTCCGATTGTTACTTGCCTTCGCGTAAGAATCCCCAGCAGTGTCTTGTAATCGTCAAGTTTATGACTATTCAGCTCATATGAATAGATTCCCTTTTCTTTAAATTGGTTCCCTGCTCGGACAAAGATTAGCTTCAGGCCAATGCTTTCATACGCATTGCGAATGTGCTGCTCTGTTATATCGTCATGGAGCACAATAGCCAAACAGGTGTTTGAAAGGCAGATTTCATCTGAATGGTGATTAAATTCCTGAACCCATTTGTCCTTATAATAACTGATTGAATTCTCCGTTTTTACAATTTGATTGGCCTGTGGGCTCTTTAGTGCTTTGAGAGCTAAGTTTCTCAGTTTCAAACTTACTTGGCCTTTATCATCCATATACGTAATATTGAATCTTTTTACAGATGAAGCATTCTTTTCATCAGCTGGTATGACATAAGCATAACCGCTATCCGAGGGAGCACTCAAAATCTCCAGCTCTCCTAATTCAAAAGGCAAATATGGCACTTGACCGCCATCATGCTCAAGCGTAAATCCGATAGTTGACTGGAAAATACCGTCTAACAAACATGGATTCAGCATTCCTCTGGCTCCATTTAACTGAAGATTGTCAGCAAGAGATATGCGTGAAAGAACCGCGTTTGGAAGGATAAACAGCTGCTTAATCACTTGGTAACTGCTGCCATAGTCCAAGCCTGCCTGCTTAAAGCTCTTATAGCACTCATCACCATTGATTGTGCTTTTTTGCTCCTTTAGCAAATTATTCAATTCAAATCGTTCTATTTCACGTGCTGCTTCTGCCTCGTAGAACTTAAGTTTACCTTGTGAATGAACAGCGGTTTCAGAATACAAATTACTTTTTACTATAAACCTGCTGCTGCCTTCTTGATTGGGAAACAGATCAATAGCAATTGTCTTTTCTTCCTGAACGGTAATTGGAAGTGACCATACGACTTGACTCAACTTTACAACTTGTTTTCTATTTAATCTCTCTGCTGCTTCTCTTGCGGCTTCAATGACCGCAGCTCCCGGTAAAACAAACTCGCCATTTATGATATGGTCTTTCAGATAATAATCAGAACTGGACAGCTTTTTGTTAAGCTGGCTTTCTCCCGCTGAAAAATTAAACAAAGGGTCTGGATCGACCAATTCTTTTTTCTGCATATGAACAGACTTCGAAACCCAAAGTTTATTCTTTAAAAAAGGATATGTGGGAAGCGCAATTTTGCTTGCAGCTCGCTCAATATGGATATCTTCCCATGTCAAATCTCCCCCTGAGACCCAATATTCAGCCATCTCTGCCATTGTTCGTTTATCTGCCTTCATTTGTATACCGGTTTGTTTTTGTCTTCGCTTCTGCTTGATCTTTTTTCCTCTGAATATACTTTGATCTGTATCCCCATTAATGTACTTATTCAGTTTAGAGATTAAATCATAGACATCTTTTGATATAATGGCGAGCCTTTCAGACATAGGCTCACGTCCATTCAGGAGCGTAAAAGCAATATTTGAAAGACGTACAGTTTTGTAAAGTCCCTCTTGCTCGTAAAACTCACTGACTTGTTTCTTATTTTGTTCCAAAAAGCGTTCTGCCGTAAAATTTTCTGTATCTTGCGGCTGCCTGCTTCTTAAATTGTAAAAGTTATAAATTTCGTCAATCCATGACATGAACAGGTCTGACTGCCAATCGGGGCTTTTCGCAGTCTTTATGTCAACGCCGCATTTTTCAGCTGCTTTTTTAAACTCTCCCTTAACTGCCTGCAGAAGAGAATGGTCATGTTTTTGACTGGCCCTTTGGAGATACCCTACAAGCTGTTTTGCATACTCTTGTAAACTTAGCGGATGTTTTGCTGAAAGTACAATAAGTTCTTCACCTTCCTGCCAGCTGGTATCAGAAATTGCAGGAGGCTCGTACTCTTCAACAAGGATATGTGCATTTGACCCACCAGCTCCAAAAGAGCTTAGTCCCGCTCGTCTTGGGTATGTTTTTTCGGGATTTTTCTCATCAGTAAGCTTCACCCACTCAGATGTTTCCTGCTGAAGATGGAACGGTGTCTCGTCAAGATGAAGATCTGGATGTATTCGCTGAGCATGAAGTGTGGCAGCTATTTTTTTATATTTCATCTGTAATATGATTTTTGTCAGGCCGGCAATACCTGCTGCTGCTTCAAGATGACCTATGTTTGATTTAATGGACCCAAGCGAGCAATATGATGAATCGTCCGTATATTCTCTAAAGGCTTTTGTCAAACCTCTGACTTCAATTGGGTCACCCAGCGGGGTACCTGTGCCGTGGGCTTCAATATAGCCGATGCTTCTGGCGCTCCAATCAGCTGCAGCAAGAGCCTCTTGAATAAGGCTTGCCTGAGCTGCTGGATTAGGAACGGTATAACCGTTCGTTTTCCCTCCATGGTTGATCGCTGTCCCTTTAATCACTGCGTACACCGTATCATTATCCCGAATTGCATCTTTCAGCGGTTTCAGAATAACTGCTCCTACACCTTCTCCGGGTACAAAACCGTCACCCCCTGCACCAAAGCTCCTGCATTGCCCTGTCTTTGAAAGCATCCCCATTTGACAGCGGTACAAGTAGTCCGACGGATGTAAATACAAGTTAACTCCCCCGGCAACAGCAATAGAGCACTCACCTTTTTTTAAACTTTCACACGCCATATGGATTGCAGTTAATGATGAAGAACAAGCTGTGTCAACAGGTACGCTTGGCCCTGTAAAATCAAATGTGTAAGAAACTCTGTTCGCAAGAGACCATGGAAACGAGTTTGGGATCACAGTATTTCTATCTGTCGGTATTCGTTCACCGAGCAGTTTATAAGAATTAGTCGTAACTCCAGCAAAAACCCCAACATGTTTTCCCGCTGTTTTTTGCAAACGATTCAGGGTATACCCTGAATCTTCAAACGCCTTCCACACAGTTTCCAGAAAGATACGTTCCTGAGGATCCATGGCTTCTGCTTCTCTTGGCGATATATGAAAAAACAAAGAATCAAATGAATTAGCACTCGGTAAAAAACCTCCCCACTTACAATAAATCTTTCCCTGTTGGGCTTTAGCAGGATCAGAATCATAATAAGCGCGGGCATCCCAGCGTTCTTTCGGAACTTCTGTGATAGTATCTTTCTTTTGAGATAATACATCCCATAATTCCTCGATGTTCTCCGCACCGGGATATCGCCCGCTTATGCCGATGACAGCTATACCATCGTGTTTTTCTTTCTCCTTCATTACAGGCGCAATATGTAATTGAGCCGGATTAACAGCTGTAGAACTCTGAATTAGTTTTTCATTCTCTTTCGCAGGAAATAAACTTTCCAGCCGATCCGGATATTCCTTTATGAGATAGTCTGCCAAGTCTGTGATGGTCTGGAACTCAAATAAAAGCGTTTTTGAAATAGCTCCTAGCGCCTGCTCCAGCTTTGAATTGCATTGATGTATCATGACCGAGTCCATACCATATTCAGCTAAGTGCACAGAATGGTCTATTTCCTCAGGTTTAACACCAACTTCGGCTGAAATAATGCTTGCTAAAAATGATCTCGTCTGTATTTTCACATCACCTGAAGCCAACTGAATTGTGTCGCTTATTTGTGTGTAATTCGTTTGAAATCGCTGCTCCATAAATTGTTCAAAACGGTCTGAATCTCCGCAGACTGCAATATTATGCAGCTGTCCGGACATCACAATCTGGGCGAACCAATCCGCCCCAGCTTCAGAAGACAATTCTTCAAGACCCGAATCACGAAAAAGTGATGTTCTCGCCTGATCTGATATACTCACTCCCATTCCGGTTTCTTTCCATAACGGCCAATTGATTGTTAAAGTACGCCCGTTGCGCTGAGATTTTTGACGCTTCTGTTCTCTATACTCAGCAAAGTGGTCTAAGAAGCTGTTTGCATATGCATAATCAGTCTGACCTTCGTTTCCTGCAATAGAGACCACTGATGAAAAAACAGCGAAAAAGTCCAAGTCAATCTCCTTCGTCGCATTATCCAGATACAACGTTCCTTGCACTTTCGGAGCTATGACTTCTGAAAGCTCTTGCTTTGTTTTTTGAAAAAGGAATGAATCTCTGATAACTCCCGCACAATGAATAATCCCGCTAAGGCCTGAATATCGTTCCATAATATCATCGACCATTTTTATTACGGTTTCTTTATCTGATATATCTGCCTGCATATAAAAGACTTCCGCATTAAATTGATTTAAATATTCCAACAGCTTCTGTTTTTTCCCGCGTAATGGAGAACGTCCTGACAGAATGATTGTGCATGTTTCGGATTTTGCACAATACTCAGCAATTTTACTGCCAATCCCCCCTAATCCCCCTGTAATTAAGTACACTTTATCTTTTCCGGGATATTGGACTGGGGAGAAGTTCGTTTTAGTCTTCTTCTCTAATACCTGGGCATACCTTACGCCGTCCTTGTACATAATGTTTATGTTATGGTCCGGGGCTGCATTTATTTCTTTATATAAGATGTCTGACTCTTCAGAATACGAAATTGACATTGAGCCATTTGTAAAGCGAATCGCCTTGCAGCACAGCTCAGGATATTCTTGCTTTACTGACTTAAAAAAACCGCCGATCCCTTCAAAACAGGGCAGTCTCTTTTCCTTATCATTACTGAATACATATATAAGCCGCACCTTGTTTATAAGGTTTTCACTTATTAATGCCTTTGTCAGGTAAAAAACGGAGTATATTCCTGTTTGCAATGCTTCATCAAATTCTGATTGTTTGTCAGCCCATGCATGCAAAATCGAATCTGGTATTGCATTTTTTTGCTTTAACAATCGAATCAGGCTTATATAATCTTCAGGGTTTTCTCTATTTATTGTGAACACATCATCGCTTATTTGCTCAAAACGATCACCTTTCGTGACAAGATATACAAATGTGTTCTCTCTCTCTTGCAATACTTCCGAATACCTCTTATGATCCGAAAAAAGCAAAATCGTACACCTTTGTCCATCACTGAGAACTTCCGGCAACGGTGATTCCTTCCATACCGGTGCATATAATGACCGCTTTATATTCTCCACAGAAAATGCGTCTGTTTTTGATATTTCAGATTTCAAATCAAAATGATAGCGTTCAAATTGATAAACAGGCAAAACCGCTTTTTTCTTATTGTGATCACCCAGTCTTGCCCAAACAATTTCTTCTCCTTTTAGCCACATTTGCATAAACACCTGATAAAGAGACTCATCAGCCGATTTGCTCGGCTCAAAATATGCTTCATGCTTAATATTCATCGTAAGAGGCAAGGTTCCGAATTGAAAGGTGAAAAAGTTAGGAATTTCAATATCTCTATTCGGCTCAATTGTTTTTTTCGATATTTTTAGAACAAGGTCAGTTATCTCTTGATTTAAATCCTGTATTTGGTTGTGATCAGCCATTAATGGAAATCGGTCTTTTTCATAAAAATCGGACGGTGCCTGTTGTAAATACTTAACTGCCTGTTTTATTCCTTCCGGCTGTTTCAATAACATGCTCATAACAAGCTCTTTAGACAGCACACCGGCATCAATTAGGTACAAGAGTTCTTGAGAATATCGGTTTTCTGATAAGCCTTCTTGCTCTGTTAAATCCCATTTCTTATAGAGTCTTTGCAAAGAAGCAAGGATTGCTACTAACGTTACTACTTCCTCATCCGTCAGTTTTTCTCCGCTAAATCCTGATTCATCAATAATATTCTTCAAGACACTGATTTGCTGAGAGTGTGCCGACTTTTCCCATTCCTCTATGTAGCCTTTAAATGTATATTGATGTTTAAGAAGTAATTGTGCTTTTTTCCGTAAATGAATCGCAGATTCAACTGAGAAATGAATACCATTCAGTAACACCCTGATATAATTCTCATCCAACTGAACTGGAAAATAGGTTTTCGCGGTATACGGACTCAGAAACGGAATGGACGGCGGATCACAAAATAATGCCGCTGCCTTCTCAACATTCGCGATAAAAGCGTATACATTTTCAATTTTTAGTATACCGGCTACAGCAAGAGCAATAAAATACCCGTCTCCAACACCGGTAATACAGCTTGGTCTAAAACCCGCAGTCAGCATGCTTTTTACTATTGCAGTATTGATAACTACAGAATACAGTCTGGATTTTTCAGTTGTCCATTTCTCTTTAAATGTATAATCTACAGTCGAAATGCCTTGCAGCATTTTCTCTACTTCTTTTTCTATATTAGGGAATACCCTTTTAATAGCTGTAAATTGTTCGTAGCTTTCCCACTTTAAGTCACCAATAACAAGTGTCCACTTACAATCATTTTTCTTATGAATCGTCACTCCATTTTCAATATGATTCCTTAATTCGGCCTTGCTGTCTGCTAATATGCCTGCTCTATACTCAAACGTTGCTCTGCCGGTCAGAAGCGTGCTGCTAATTTCTTCATGTGAACATTTTTGAAATTCCTCGGACTCGCCGGAAAATGATTTCCACTGCTGTAACATTTGCTCCATGCTTTTTTCACTTTTTGCAGAGAAAAGAAACGGTTGTATTTTACCGTTACAGCTTGCTTTTGATACTTCTTTGTGTATAAATTCTTCGATAATGACATGAGAGTTAACGCCTCCAAAGCCGAAAGAACTTATTCCCGCTCTAAGCGGTTCTCCGTCCGGAGCCTGCCAATCACATGAATTTCTTGCCAGAACAAATGGTGTTTTTTCAAATTGGATAATTGGATTCACCATATTTACATTTAACGTTTTCGGTATCCTTCGATGTTTCATCATCATTAACACTTTAATTAATCCTGCCATACCGGCTGCTGCTTCCAAATGACCGATATTCGTTTTGACACTTCCGATCCGGCAATATTGTGTATGATCAGTATATTGCAGATACGCTTTCGTCAAAGCTTCAATTTCGATTGGATCGCCCAAAGATGTTCCCGTGCCGTGTGCTTCAACATAAGAAATCGTTGAAGCATCTACATTGGCACTTTTTAAAGCAGATAAAATGACTTGACATTGAGCATCCACACTAGGCGCAGTAATTGAACGGGTTTTCCCGCCATGATTTACAGCTGTTCCTTTAATAATGCCGTAGATATGATGACCGGCTTTTACTGCTTCATCCAGTCGTTGAATCAATAAAACTCCTGCGCCTTCGCCAGGAACATAGCCGTTTGCAGCCGCGTCAAAACTCTTACATTTACCATCGGGGCTCAGCATTCTGGCCTTTGAGAATGATATGTATTTCCAAGGCTGAAAATTTAAATTCACACCCGAAGCAATGGCAAAATCGCTTTCCTTTTCCCTCAGTGATCTAACCGCTTCATCCAGAGCAACAAGCGATGACGCGCACGCAGCATTTACAGACATGCTTTTCCCCGTAAAATCAAATGCGAATGAAATGCGGTTGGAAAGAATAGACTCAAAGCTCCCCAGACAAGCATAGCTGTCTATTTCCGAATCAGCACAGCCCATCTGACGATAGTCAGAGTTCATAATACCTGTAAAGACAGAAGTAGTTTTATCCTGAAGCTCACTCAATGATACACCTGAATCTTCAATGCAGCGCCATGTCTCCTCTAAAAGAATTCTTTGTTCAGGATCCATGTTTTTTGCTTCACGAGGAGAAATATGAAAGAATTTATGATCGAAGTATCTGGCCTGTTCAATAAACCCTCCCCATTTACTGATACTTTTATTTGGAATGTTGATGTCAGCAGAATAATATTGTTCAGGGTTCCACCGTTCAAGCGGCACTTCTCGAATGGAATCTTTGCCGCTATGTATATTCTCCCAGAATTCATGATAATCATTAGCATCAGGAAATCTGCATGAAATTCCTATAATTGCTATATCAGATGATTTATACGAATTATCGCTCCCAGTCTTTTTATTCAAATGATGAACCATTCGTTTTCAGCAGCCCCTCTCTTTTATTGAAATATCGTGTTCAATCGATGCCTTAGTAAGTTTTCTGCTTCAATCATTATCTTTTCACCGATTTCCCCAACATGCCTGTTTCTCCATGCTTCTAATTCTGTTCCCTTCACCCACTGATTAAAAGCACCCAGAGACGGACCGCAATGCACCTGATAATCCACCCTTCTTTTTTCTTCCCCTTCCAATGCAAACAAACTGGCTTTTCGCAAATACCACTTAAAAATTAATAACATCTTAAATTTTGGATTACGGTCCGCTTTTTCAACTAGATTTGGATATGTTCTTTTAATGTCTTCATAGATTTCATCAAAAGTTTTTTTAAAATACTTGCTTTCTAACTGGATCTTTGTTTTATCATCTATCTCATCGAGAGACTGAAATTGCTGATACAATTGCTGCAATTTATTTGCTCTGACAGGGAACAACATTCCCCTTTTCATTACCTGGACCTTTGCGCCGAACTCAAACATAGCTTCGGAAGGTGCATAAGCAGTATCCTGTATTTCTATTTCACTCAATAATTCTTTGACAGATTCACTTGTGCCGGACTCAGCTGTACATTGATTGATAGACCCTGTCATAACAAAATCAGCTCCCATTAAAAAAGCAGAGGCTGCTGCTTCGGGAGTTCCGATACCTCCGGCAGCTCCAATTCTAATTCTCTTTTTATAGTTATTCGTTTTCATCATATCGTCACGCATCCTCATAAAAAACGGGAGCATAACTGATAACGCTCCTTGATCAGTATGACTGCCGGAATCCGCTTCAATGATCATATCGTCAGCTACAGGAATTCCGCTTAGCCATTTTACTTGTTGTGAAGTTAAAATGCCCTGTTCGGCCATTTTCTCGACTATGCTTGCAGGAGCTGGACTCAGAAATGCCGCTGCAACTTCCGGTCGGGATACTTTTGCAATGATTCGATTATAAGGCATGACATGACCGTCTTTGTCTTCCTTCAACTGTTGCGCTTTGTAATAAATTAATGCCTCATTAACGGAAAGGTACGAAGACGCTTCTATCACCCTTACATCATGTTTTACATATAAATCAATCAGCTGTTTTTCTTTATCTTGATTATCTGGTTCCGATTGAATATTCATTCCATAAAACTGACTTTTTTCGAGTCCATTCTTAATCGAAATAATCGCTTGCTCAATATCCTCAATTTCTAAGCCTGCAGTTCCGAAAAAACCCATCATTCCTTTTTCACCAAGACGGATGATCATTTCAGCTGAAGAAATTCCTCTATGCATGCCCCCTGCCAAATATGCATATTTCAAATTATAATCATTTTTGAAAGATTGATCTCCCAGTTGAGATTCTGGAGAATTTCCCCCAGTAGATTCTTTCCCTGGGATGGTTTCTGCCGTCAGCTCTATTCCAGAATTTATATCATCATCTTCAGGAATAAAGTCAACGACCTCGGGTGCGTTGATGATAAGCGGCAGCTCATTTTTTTGAATGGTTTGTGTCAACTTCGTCAGGATGTTGCCCGGTCCGACCTCTTCAAAAGCAGTTACACCCTGTCCCATTAGGTATCTGATACTTTCAGTCCATTTTACTGAATGTGTTATTTGTTCAATCAAGTTATGTTTAATGTCTTCTTGCTTATAAGGTCTAGCTAAATAGTTTGATATGACCGGAATGTTTAATTTCGAAAATTGAAAGGGTTCGATAAATTTAGCAAAATGCTTTTTCGCATCCTCCATAAAACGAGAATGAAAAGCTCCCCCGACTTTCAGAACAACATATGCCGTTGCCCCCGCTTGTTCAAAATATACAGCTGCCCGCTTTATGTCCTCGACTGCCCCTGCTATCACAATTTGAGACGACGTATTGTAATTAGCAATATCTATTTGATCAAAATCAAACTGTTTAAGCACCTCTCTTATTTTATTTTCATTGAGTCCAATGACAGCCGCCATCCCGCCTTGTGAAGACGCACTCATTAACTCTCCTCTTTTTGCAACTAATTTGAGCCCTGTTTCAAAGTCAAAGACACCCGCTGCAAATAAAGCTGTATATTCGCCGAGACTGTGTCCTGCTGTAAAATCCGGGGATGCTTTCCCCTCTTTTTTGAGCTTTAAATATTGAAGTGCGCTCACTGTATAAATCGCAGGTTGTGTATATTTTGTATCAGTTAACTTGTTGTCTATGTCTGATAGGCATAAATCCTTTATGGAATACCCTAAAATAGCATCTGCTTTATGAACCAGATCACTGAACTCATTAAATATGTCTCCACCCATTCCTTTAAATTGTGCACCCTGCCCAGGAAAAACGTAAGCCAGCATTTGTTTTTCTCCCCCTGTCCCATATTTCTGCCTTTGTTCTTCAATACGTTTGATTATCTGTTCCATGCGGTTGATCTCATTTCCAAACGGACTCAACACTGCATGAAACGACGATCTTGAATAATCTGCAGCACTCTCTTCGGCAATCCCCGCAAGACTGCCGGAGGGACTTGTATCGATATAGAATGCTGGGTTTCTTTTTTCATTAAAATCAACTGCATCCAGAAATCGAATGGGCTCTCTTATTGCATCCCAATGGTAGTTTTCAGGAATATATTTCAGTTCTTTACCGTACACCGAAGAGATGAAAGTGATATTTGGTTTCTTAAAAACTTTATGTTTCATATATTCTTTAAACTTTTGTGCAGCACCATCGATTAATTCGGAATGAAAACCAAAACAAACAGGCAATTTTTGACTTGCAATTCCTTTTTTCTGCATTAGAGAGGATGCCTGATCTAATGCTTTTATTTTACCGGAAATAACGAAATGATTACGGCCATTCACCGAAACTAAATTGGTATTCTGTCGTAAAAAAGGCTCAGTATCATATAACAAAGGCTTACCCAGCACAGCCATCATTCCGCCTTGCTGACTGTAGTTTTCTAAAATTTCGGCCTGCTTTAAAACACACTCCATCGTTTCTTCAGGCGACAGTATTTCTGCTACTGCTCCTGCTGTAAATTCACCTAAACTCATTCCGATAACTCCGTCGGGCTCGATACCTTTTTGTATCAGTGTTTGTGCAGCAGCGTACCCCGTCATATAAATTGCCGGGTGAGAATATAGTATATTGCTGAAATTAGCATTTTTTCGTTTTTCATCATATATATACTCGATGATTGAATATCCTTTCAGCTCGATAGCAATGGCATCAAGTCGGTGCATTGTTTCTCGAAAAACTGTGTCCGTGCTAAAAAGCTTTTTGCCCATTCCCCAGTATTGAGAACCTTGCCCTGAAAACATCAAAATGTTGGACTTTTGCATGTTATTTTATCTCCCCAAATTTCTTCTCTTGATTTAAACACAACATCTTTGAAAACAGCAAAAAACCTTTTATTTAATAAAAGGTTTAAGTACATGTTTGATTTGCATTAGCGGGCTAACTTCAAATGGTGCAAGTCATCGCATTCTATAGGGTTCTCACTCATATAATATTCATAATATTCAGTTAATTTATGATACAAATAAG